>JBPCMC010000250.1:0-3513 GCA_051002645.1 Thermomicrobiales bacterium | reverse complement strand
GGTCTTCGTTCGTGAAGAGCGCGAAATCCGCGTAGCGGGCGGCAATCGCGCCCTGCATTGGGCGCTTCGCCTTGTCGCGCTCCCCGGCGCTGCCGAAGACTACCGCGAGTCTACCCTGCGTCGTGCGCCGAAGCAAGCCGAAAAGCGCCTCGAACGCGACCGGCGTATGCGCGAAATCGACGATCACCGCGAAAGGTTGCCCCATCTCGACGCGCTCAAGATGACCCGCCACATCGGTGAATGCCCCCAAGCCCGCCGCGATCGTTTCGGTATCAATCCCCTGCGCGTGCCCAACCGCCGCCGCCGCCAACGCATTGAGGACGTTGTACGCGCCGAGCGTGTGGAGAAAGACGGTTGCGGAACCCTGCGGCGTCTGGAGCGTGAAGGCCGTCTGCTCCGGCAACTCCATCACCGTGATCGCGGCAATCGGTGTGTCGGTGTCGACACCGTAGCGGAGCGGCGTCGCACCGGGCGCGGCAGAGAGAAACGTATCGGCGTGCGCGTCATCGGCATTGACGATGGCCCAGCGCATCGTGCCGCGCGTTGGGGCGAAATTCAATCGCGCAAATAAGGCACACTTCGCGGTCAGGTAGGCGTCGAAGGTTTTGTGATATTCCAGGTGCTCGTGCGAGATGTTCGTGAAGACGGCGACATCGACCGGCAGCGCGTCGAGCCGGTGCATGGCGAGGCCGTGCGAGGTGGCCTCCAAGACCGCGTGGCTGCATCCCGCCGCCACCGCCTGCCGGAGGAAGCGCTGCACATGGAGCGATTCGGGCGTCGTCTGGTGGTTCGGGTTCGGCCAACGGTCCGGGCCAAGTTTGATCTCGACCGTGCCGAGGAAGGCGCTCCGCAGCCCCGCCGCGTCGAGCACGTCGGTAATCATCGCCGTCGTCGTCGTCTTGCCGTTCGTCCCGGTGACGCCGATCACGATCAGGTCGTCCGCCGGGTGCGCGTACCAATTCGCCGCTACCACCGCGAGCGCAGCCCGCGTGTCCGGCACGACGATCTGCGCGCGGATACCTTCGGGAGTTGGAATCGCTTCCTCAACGAGCGCGGCAATCGCGCCCCGTTTCGCGGCTTCCCCGATGAATCGATGCCCGTCCGCATACCCGCCTCGCAAGGCCACAAAAAGGCTGCCCGGCGTCGCAAGGCGCGAATCGTAGACGACATCCGTAATTGTGCAGTCCCGCTCGTCGCCAACCACATAAAATGACAGCCCGTTGAGCAACTCCTGATCTAAATCGCGCGGCGGCATCAGCGCATCCGGTGGCCCGCTCTCGCTCATCCGAGCACTCCCCGCTGCCGGGCAATGGCCCGCAGCGCGATCCGCCCCATCACCGGGCGATACTGGCGCACGTAGATACCGGGATATGACACAACCTCGCCGCCGAACCCCTGCTTGAAGCGGTAGACACCCCAGAGGCCGTCGCGGACATTCTGTTGCTCGCCCTGCGCGGCATCCGGCGGCGCGTCCGTCGGCGGGATGCCCCAGAGATCGTAGTGCGTGCAACCGGCGTCGCGCGCCCATTGCAGCGCGGCGTATTGGAGCGCATAGGTCGGCATATGCTCCCGCTGCGCGTCGCTCGACGCCCCCGCGAGGTAGATCGCCGTCGGCCCGCCGCGCAGGAGGATTGCGGCCGCGACCACTTCGCCGCCGAACTCCGCACAGAGAAGCGCGCCCTGATCGGGCGGCGGGAAGAAGCGTAGGAGATCGGCGTAGTAGTCGAGTGTATGGACACCGAATGCATCGCGCGTCGCCGTCGTCTGGAGGAGCGCCCAAAACGTGGGCAGATCGTCCGCACTCCCCTGCCGGACCGTGACGCCCCGCTTGGCGGCGAGGCGGACGTTGTAGCGTGTCTTCTGCTTCATCGCGGCGAGCAGCGCCTCGTCGTCCTTGTCGCAGCGCACGATAATCGTCCGTAGCGGCTGCACGGAGAGGTTCGACGGTGACAGGCCATAGCGCCGCGCGTCGAAATCGGCAGGCAGCATCGCGTCGGGCTCAATGAGCGCGAGGGCGACCCCTTCCCGCTTGCAGAGGATATCAAGCGCGCGAAAACACGCGGCAACAGCGTCCGCATCACGCCAATCGACAGCCGGGCCGCGTGGCATATAGCCAATCGTCACGCCGAACTTGCGCTTCAGGAGCACCTGCATGGCATATCGATCGCCCGCGTCGCGTGTCACCTGCCAGCGGTGCCGCTCCTTGAACCCACCCCACGCCCGTCGCTGGAGAACGCTCGCGTGCGCGGCGTCGGCCTGCCGGTCGTATGTCATGTTCTCAGCCATGGGAGCAGCAGTTATCGACACCATTTAGGCATACTCATAGAGCGGTACCGTCGTCGCGGGACGGGCGTGCGACCGAAGGAGGATTTCGATTTTCCGCACCGTTTCCGGCTTGAGCAGCACATCGCCACATTCCGTACACACTTCGGCAGGTACATGGTCAATAACAATGATCTGACCATGATAGCGGACGGTATGGGTAATCATCCGCTCCTCGTATTTGCCGGGGCATCCGCTAATACCACATTCCATTGCCGCCTCACCCCCTCTCTGTCGGTGTTATCCACTTCGGTGCTTTCGGCTCATAGGCCGTTACAAGAATGAGGGTAGAACCTCGTGATGTACATACGATATGCAACGCCCGTCCCAGACGGCTCCGGCCACTGAACAAACAACACGATCCGCGTTTATGGTCGGGGTAATTTTCGATAACCCATCCACTCTTGATCGATTCAAGCACATCATCAAGGGTTATATCTTCCTCAGCCATCTCCTGCTGTGCATGTTGCGTGATACGTACATTCTCTGCCGCAGCCTGGGCCTGTATCCAGGCAAGTACCGCCCCGAGGTCATTCAGGTCATGCATCACGCAAAGCTCAGGCCGGGCGCGGGCGGTTGAGGGCGAAGGCGTTGGCATTGAGCGCGTCGCGCGCGGCGGCGGGCACCTCGCCATTCGGGGGCTGCGGCGCACTGCTGCTGCGGAAGATTTCGCCGATCGTGCTAATCTCGGTGAACTGATCCGCAGTGGCGATCAGATCGCTCGATGTGCTCGCGCCGAAGCCGACGATCTCGACGCGCACGCCCTTCTGCTGCACGACCTCGACGAGCCGCTTGAAATCGCCATCCCCCGTTACGAGCACGACGACATCAAAGTTACCGGACATCATGTAGACATCGAGGGTCATCTCAACATCGAGGTCCGCCTTGATGCGCCCGCTCTCGTGCTTCTGGATGTCTTTGCAGACGACACGGTAGCCGTTCGCGCTGAGGAAGTCCACAAACCGGCGCTGGCTGCCATTCT
Organism: Thermomicrobiales bacterium; assembly: GCA_051002645.1. GTDB lineage: Bacteria > Chloroflexota > Chloroflexia > Thermomicrobiales > JALYUS01 > JALYUS01. The sequence goes on along the minus strand of JBPCMC010000250.1, from coordinate 209 downwards.
CCGGGTCGATCCCCGTATACGCGCTCGCCCGGATTAGATGCCGGTTGCGCGTGACATGCTCCAGGAGCCGGATGTAATTCACCTCAACGCCCATGCTGCGCGCGGAATAGAAAAGATTCGATACATCAATAAAAACGCCCACATTCACGCTCATCGCGAGCCACCCCTCTGTAATAAGTGCTGAGTGCTGAGTGCTGAGTGCTGAGTGC
>JBPCMC010000249.1:0-4471 GCA_051002645.1 Thermomicrobiales bacterium | reverse complement strand
AAAAGGCGTCGGCTCATCCCGGAACGGGCGCGACAGCAAGCCGAAGATGCTCGGTGTCAAGCGGTACGACGGCCAGATCGTCCATGACGGCGAGATCCTCGTCCGCCAGCGCGGCACGCGCATCATGCCGGGCAACAACGTCGGCGTCGGGCGCGATCATACGCTCTTCGCGCTGATCCCCGGCTCTGTCAAGTACGAACATGTCGGGCGGTACAAGAAGCAAGTCAGCATCTACCCGGTCGCGACGGGTGCTGCGCTCGAAGAACCCCAGGTCGCGGCAGGATAACACGAAGTGCCGAGTACTGAGTACTGAGTACTGAGTACGACGGTATCCCACTCAGTACTCAGTACTCAGTACTCAGTACTGACAACAGGAAGTCCAATGAAGCCAGGAATTCACCCCACCTATGTCGAATCCGTTGTGACGTGCTCGTGCGGCAATAGCTGGACGACGCGCTCGACGAAGGCCGCGCTCCGTACCGACTTGTGCTCCCAGTGCCACCCCTTCTTCACGGGCGAGCAGCGCATCGTGGACACCGCCGGTCAGGTGGAGCGGTTCATGAACAAGCTGAACAGCGCGCAAGAGGGCGGCGGGGTCAGCAAGAAGCAGATTCGTCGCGATCAGAAGATGGCGGAGACCCAGCGCGCCCGCACCTTCACACCCGAGTTGGAGGCGCTCGCGCAGGTCGTCGATGCGCCCGCCGAGGCGGCGACGCCGTCCGCATAACCGGAATCACCGCGCATTTGGGTACATGACAATAGTGTCCGCCCAATTCGCGTAACGAAACCGCCTATCGTTCGTTATATCGGTCAGAGTGTTCGAGGTTCCCTCGACGCCCTGGCCGATCCTCCGTTGTAGCACCAAAGAAAGTGTGCGACTATCGTGGCGCAGACGACCGCTCTCCCCGTGCGTTCGACCTCGGTGCCTGCCCCGCTCTGTAATGCTCCGTCCACTTCTCGCGCCGCCGGGCCACCCGTGGTCCTCAAGGAGGGTGGCACATTCCTCGTCGCGGATGCACGCGGCGATATCACGGGCGCGCACGGTTCGGGGCTCTACGAACACGATACACGCTACCTCAGCCGCTTCGTCCTCACTGTCAATGGGCACCGGCCCGCCGTGCGGACGACGACGCGGCCCGGCCCGGCGGTTGTTTCGACCCGCGCCGCCGTGCCGCGTTCATGCGACGACCGCCACGCGCTCATCGTCCATCGCTCCGCCGTCGTGGACAGCGCGTTACACGTCAATCTGACGCTGCGGAACCCGGCCGCGACGGCGCGTCGGGTGCGCGTGACGCTGGAGATGGCGGCGGATTTCCGGGACATGTTTGCCGTGCGCGGCTTCTACGCCGGGAAGCAGCGAGGGACAGCCCTGTTGCCTGCGATTGACGATCGCACCGTCCGCTTCCGGTACGAGACGCTGGATGGGCTGCCGATCTGGACCGATGTGCGCGCGAATCACACGCCCGCCCGCACGACGATGACCCAGGCGGGGCATCATCAGGAGACACCCGGTCTGCGCTGGACGTTCAGCATCGTTGTGCCCGCCGGTGGGCGCGAAGAACTCTCGTTTCTCGTCACGCCGGGGCGGGCGACCGAGGCGGCGGTCGATCGGAGCATCACCGCCTCCCTCCGCAGTGCGCGTTCCCTCGCACACCAATGGACGGACGAGATCGCCGCCGTCGAGACGGACAATCACGCATTCAACCGGCTGCTGCGCCGCTCGGCGGGCGATCTGCGCGCCCTCCTGACGCCCTGCGCGGCGGGGGAAGTAGCGGCGGCAGGCATCCCCTGGTTCGTCGCTCCCTTCGGGCGGGACTCGTGCATCACCGCGCTCGAATCGCTGATGCTGACGCCCCGCTTCGCGGTGGGGGCGCTCCGGGCGCTGGCGGCCTATCAGGGAACGGTGGTCAACGCCGCCCGCGACGAGGAGCCGGGCAAAATCCTCCACGAGATTCGCGTCGGCGAGTTGTCGCGCACCGGGGTCGTGCCCTTCTCCACCTACTACGGCAGCGTGGACAGCACACCGCTCTTCGTGATGCTCTTCGCCCAGACGATGCGCTGGCTGGACGCCGACGCGCTCTACGAGGACCTCCTGCCCAATGTGCGCCGCGCCCTCGCGTGGTGCGACACCTGGGGTGATCCCGATGGCGACGGCTACATCGAGTTCGGGCAGTACGCGCACAATGGCGTCGCCAATCAGGGCTGGAAGGATAGCCACGACTCGCTCCACCACCCGGACGGCGCGGACGTGCTGCGGCCCGTCGCGGTCGCGGAGGCGCAAGCGTACGTCTATGCGGCGAAGGCGTGGCTGGCGGACGCCGTCGAGCGGCGCGGCGATCCGCTCTGGGCGGCGCAGTTGCGCGTCGAGGCGGCGGAGCTCGCCGCCCGGTTCGAGCGCGATTTCTGGCTGCCGGAGGAAGGGTGCTACGCCTACGCACTCGACGGCGCGAAGCGGCCCGTGCGTACCATCGTCTCGAACCCCGGGCATCTGCTCTATTGCGATCTCGTGCGCGGGGATAAAGCGGAAATTCTCGCCGAGCGCCTCCTCCGGCCGGACATGCTCTCCGGGTGGGGCGTCCGCACGCTCTCAGCGGACGCGGCCCGCTTCGACCCGGACAGTTACCACAACGGCAGCGTCTGGCCACACGACAACGCACTGATCGCCCTCGGTATGCGGCGGGCGGGGCAGGCGCGGGCGGCCACCGTCGTCGCCGAGCAGGTGCTTGCAGCCGGATTAGCGCAGCCGCTCTCGCGGATTCCCGAACTCTACGCGGGCTACGCGCGCACTGCCGAGACGGTCGCGCCCGTGCCCTATCCGGTCAGTTGCTCCCCGCAGGCGTGGTCGGCGGCGAGCGCGTTCGCATTCGTCCAGGCGATGCTCGGGCTCGATGTGGACGGCTGGACGGGCGAGATCGCCTGCGCACCGCACCTACCGGATTGGCTCTCACACGTCCGCGTGCGCGGTCTGCGCTACGGACGGACGCATGCGGATATCGACGTGCGACGCGAAGGCGCGGGTGCGTATCACATCGTTATCACCCGTGCCGACGGTGTGCAGACCACATACACTGCGCCCGAAGCGTAACGAATACGGGCGCGCGTCATGACTATAGTCCGGGCAGGGACGCCCCCACCCCCGCCCCTCCGCCCGCAAGTGGGGGAGGGGAGATTGATCGGGCGAGATGGATTGCCGAGAGTCGCTACGAACGTCACACGCGAGGCACCCCTCCCCCGCTTGGCGGGCGGAGGGGCGGGGGTGGGGGCCAACATGGGCATATGCCGCGCTAGTCGGCGGCGTGTGCGGTCTCGGCGCGGAGAGATGAGAAGTCCCGTATCCGCTCGTTGATCAGGAGATCATAGAGTCGCTCGTAGCCGATCGCCATCGAGCGGGCCGAGAAATGCTGCTCCACTTGCGTGCGGCATGCCATACGGTCGATCTCGTCGAGATGGCCCGCCGCCTCCACCAGGCCGTCTACCGTCGGTCGGATGAAGCCGGTGACCCCGTCCACTACGACTTCGGGCACGGAGCCGCACGGTGTGGCGAGGACGGGCGTGCCACACGCCATCGCCTCCGTCATCGTCAGGCCGAATGGCTCCGGCCACTGGATCGGGAAGAGGAGCGCGCGGGCGTTGCCAAGGAATTCGCTCTTCTCGCTGTCGCCGATCTCGCCGACCCAGTCGATGAATGTCCCGTCGATGTGATCCCTGACGAGATCGAAGTATTCGGGATGGTCGTCGTCCACCTTCGCGGCGATTTTGAGGGGGATGCCGGTGCGCTTGGCAATCTCAATCGCTTCGCTGATCCCCTTGTCGGGTGAAATGCGACCGAGGAAGGCAAGGTACCCGCCGCTGCCGTCACCGACATGGAGATGGTGCAGGTCGATGCCGTGGTAGACGTTGCCGATCCAGTGGGCCTGGGGCAGCGGCCGCTGCTGATGGCGACTGATCGAGTTCACGGCGGCATCCGGGTAGGCATCGAAAATGAGCGGCAAGGTCGGCAGGTCGAGCCGTCCGTGCATCGTCGTCAGGACGGGTGTCTGCACGAGCCGGGTGAACGGGAAGGTGAAGAAATCGACGTGACTGTGGATGACATCGAATTCCTCGGCGTGCTCGAAGACGCGCCCGAGTTCCAGCATCTGCGGCGGGTGGATGTCGCGCGGCATTTCCAGTCCGGGCAGCAGGCGCAGGCCGGACGGCACGAGCGGCACGAGCGTCGCCAGCGTATCGGAGTCGCCAGTGGCGAAGAGCGTCACGTCATGCCCGCGCCGCACCAGTTCGTTCGTGAGCGCCGCGACGACGCGCTCGGTGCCACCATACTTCAGCGGTGGCACACGTTCAGCCAAAGGCGCGATCTGCGCGATCCTCAATCCGGTTGTCTTCATGACCCCTCTCCCTCGAGAAAGCGTACCGCGATCTCATCCGCGAAGAGCCGCGCCTCCGCAGTGAGTGCAATCCGACCGTCAGTGCGGGT
>JBPCMC010000248.1:0-3173 GCA_051002645.1 Thermomicrobiales bacterium | reverse complement strand
GTCATCTGATGCCACGAGACGAAACGTATGGCCCCTCAGTCCCTTGTGCAAGCCCCGATTCGGATGCCGCCGGTAGGGGAGGACCGCCCCCGTGCGACAATCGCGGTTTATGAATAATCCAGGCTAGATGCTCTGCGCCCTCTTTGCTCTCTGTGCTACGTGTTATCTTATCATCCTTTTGCGCCGCCAGTCTGCGGCGCAATTTTGTCCTTCGTAACAGGCAAATCATGATACGATACGGGGCGGTCTCACGATGGATGTGTACCGTGGCATGAATCGGGAGGATCACGGTGGCGGAACTGACGCGCGAAGAGGTGCAACATGTGGCGGCGCTCGCCTATCTCCGCTTCTCGCCGGAGGAGTTGGAGCACCTGCGCGGCCAGTTGGACAGCATCCTCGACCACATCAACCAGTTGCAGGAGGTGGATACCGCCGCGATCCCGCCCACCGCGCAAGTGATCGCGCTGACAAGCGTTTTGCGCGACGATACGGTGCGCCCGTCGTTGCCGACTGCTGTCGCGCTCGCTAACACGCCGCGCGTCGAGGAGAATTTTATCAAGGTCGATGCCGTGCTGGAGGAAGGGTAAATGGCGGCGATGACCGAGTTGACGCGGCTGTCGATCGCCGAAGCGCGCCGGATGCTGGATGCGCGGGCGGTATCGAGCGTGGACCTCACCGAGGCGCACCTCGCACGCATCGCCGCCGTCGATGATCGCCTCCATGCGTTTCTGCATACGATGGGCGAGGTCGCGCGGGAACAAGCGGCGGCGGCGGATAAGCGTATCGCGGCGGGCGATGCCGCGCCGCTGACCGGCATCCCGCTCGCCCTCAAGGATGTCCTCGTCACGACGGACGCACCGACAACAGCGGGGAGCAAAATTCTCGCAGGCTATCACTCGCCGTATGATGCCACGGTCGTTACCAAATTGCGGGACGACGGCGCGGTCTTCCTCGGCAAGACGAACACCGACGAGTTCGCGATGGGTTCGAGCACCGAGAACAGCGCGTACGGCCCGACGCACAATCCGTGGGGCGATCTCGACCGCGTGCCGGGCGGCTCCTCGGGCGGCTCGGCGGCGGCGGTCGCGGCGCAGGAGGCGATGGGCGCGCTCGGGTCGGACACCGGCGGCAGCATCCGCCAGCCCGCCGGTTTCTGCGGCGTCGTCGGCATGAAACCCACCTATGGGCGCGTCTCGCGCTTCGGCCTGATCGCCTTCGCCAGCAGCCTCGACCAGATCGGCCCCTTCGCGCGGAGCGTCGAGGACGCGGCGATCATCCTCTCTGCCATCGCGGGGCATGACCCGCTCGACAGCACGAGCCTCGCTGTGCCGGTGCCCGATTACCGCGCCGCGCTGACGGGTGACCTGAAAGGCGTCCGGCTCGGCGTGCCGGCGGAATATTTCGTCGAGGGGATGCAGCCGGAGGTCGAGGCGGCCGTCCGCGCGGCGATTGCCGAGATGGAGAAGATGGGCGCGATCATCGTGCCGATTTCGCTGCCCTACACGAAATACGCCCTCGCGACCTATTACATCATCGCGCCCGCCGAGTGCTCCGCGAACCTCTCCCGCTTCGATGGCGTCAAATATGGCTACTCGCATCAGGCGGGCGACCTGCGCGACTCCTACGAGTTGACGCGCGCCGAGGGATTTGGCCCCGAGGTCAAGCGCCGGATCATGCTCGGCACCTACGCGCTCTCGTCCGGCTACTACGACGCCTACTACATCAAGGCGCAGAAGACGCGCACGCTGATTAAGCGCGACTTCGATGAGGCGTTCAAGACCGTTGATGCCATCGTCGCGGCGACCTCGCCGACCGTGGCGTTCAAGCTCGGCGAGAAGGTACAGGACCCGCTGGCGATGTATCTGAACGATGTCCTGACCATCCCCGCCAATATGGCCGGCACCCCCGGCATTTCGCTCACCTGCGGCTTCAAAGACGGGTTGCCAATCGCTCTCCAGGTGCTCGGCCCCGCGCTCGGCGAGGAAATCTGCCTGCGTGTCGCCCACGCCTACGAACAGGCGACACTGTGGAAGGATCGACGGGCGGACCCGTAACAGTGCGTCAGTACGAATATCCGTATTTTCCGAGGCTTGACGCGGCGTGCCGCGATCGCTACTGTACGTACATGATAATTGCTGGTACGTCGGAATCGGTCATATGATGCGCCGGGCGGTAGGAGACGGGTGCTCTCGCCTTGTCTCGTGGCTCCAGCGGCCGGTCATCATCCTCGGCTTGCTGCTCGCGACCGGCTATGCGTCGGTCGGCTTCATCCGGCAGGAGCGGACCGTCCGGCAGATCACCAGCGAGGTGACACAGCGTCGGCAGGAATTGCATGATGCCACGCAGGAGCAGCAGACGCTCACCGCCGAGATCGCGGCCCTCAACGACCCGGCGCGCTACGCGCAGTACGCGACGCTCGTCGCCCGCCACACGTTGATGCTCACGCGCCCGGATGAGACGCTGCTGATTGTCACCTGGCAGCCACCGAGCGGCCAACCCGCGCCGCCGCGCGCGACCGACTGGAAGGCGTTGCTGCGTGCCGCCAACATCCCCAGCCCCTGAAGAACCCGCGCCGTTCGCGATCCCGTGGCCGCATGGAGTCCACCGCGCGTCCGACGCTATGCCCTGCGGCTGCGGCCGTCGCACCGTCCGCCCCGGCGAGGTCTACGTGACCATCGGTAGTTACAACCGAATCAACTGCTGGGGCTGCCTCGTCTACTACGGCTGGGCTTCGCTCGACGATGTCCCCGCATCCATCCGCCCCGAAGTCGCCGCCACCCAGCAGCGGGGACAAACCAAATGAACCGCAGAGACGCAGAGGACGCAGAGAAATACAAAGAGAAGATTGGAGGATATTTCCCACTTCTCTTCCCCCTCTGTGTCCTCTGTGTCTCTGCGGTTCAAACGGTTTCTACATCGTGTCGAGGCTGTCGCGGAGGACATCGAGGTGTTCGAGAGCGAGGCCGGTGCCGATGGCGACGCAGGAGAGTGGGTCTTCCGCGACGTAGCAGGGGACGCCGGTCACTTCGGTGAGCAGTTCGTTCAGGTTGCGCAGGAGCGCGCCGCCGCCGGTGAGGATCATCCCCTTGTCGATGATATCCGAGGAGAGTTCCGGCGGGGTCTCTTCGAGGACGCCACGGACGGCGCCGATGATCGCCTCCAACGGCTCGGTC
>JBPCMC010000247.1:0-5000 GCA_051002645.1 Thermomicrobiales bacterium | reverse complement strand
CTCTTTTGTCCTCTTCCTTCTCTTGTGTGTCCGCGCCAAACCCCCCCCCTCCCCACGCCCCAAACCCCGAAGCCGCCGAAAGTATCGTAATACATCTCCGTCAAGCGCTGGTTGTCGGTGAACCGCGCGCCGCGTTTCGAGCGCCCGAGCCGCTCGACAAGGCCCTCGCCGAATCGACGTGGCAGCCAGTTGAGGCCGCGCAGGTGGTAATGCGGGTCACGCCAGGCGAAGCGATTGATGACCGTCACGAGCGCGATACCGCTTGGGCGGAGGACGCGGTGGATTTCCCGAAGGGTCTCATCGGGGTCCCGCACATGTTCGAGGATGTCCTGCGCAAGCACGACATCGAACGATTGATCGGAGAAGGGAAGAGTCTCACCGACGCCCTGGATTACCCTTGGCGGCAGGCCATATCGCGCGGCACGTAGGCGCGTGATCGCGCAGTAGTCCGCGTTCGGTTCCACGCCGACGACGTGCATCGCGTTGCGCGCAGCGGCAACCAGGAAGCCGCCCATCCCGGAGCCGATATCGAGCATCCGCTTCTCATCGAGTGGGCCGCACGCGCGCTCGATGGCGCGGATACGTGCCGTCTGGGTGTCCTCCTGCCAGAGGCGATCTTCGCGCCAGCGGTCGTAATTCTTCCGCCAGTGCATATGCGCCGTCCATTGATCGATCAACGCCGCTAACGCCGCCTCGCGGGCGGCCGCCTCGGCGGACGGATCACGCGCGTCGAGCACGGTATGGTCGGCTGCTCTTCCGCTCGCTCTCATCACTGACAATCCACAACCATCCTCGGCATCCCATCCCAGGCGCCACCGTCGGCATCGTAACACAGCGCACTAGCGGAGCGCGTGGACCGGCCGACCATGCACGATGCTCAGGGCGGCCTCGTGGATCGCCTCCGGCAGCGTCGGGTGCGCGTGGATCGTGTTCGCGATGTCCGAGGCGCTTGCGCCGAGTTGGATGGCGAGGGCGAGTTCTGCGATGAGGTCGCTGGCACGCGGGCCGAGGATGTGCGCGCCGAGCATCTTGCCGTCGGCGTCAGTGACAAACTTCACCACGCCGGCCGATTCGCCGAGGATTTGCGCGCGCGCAATGGCGGCGAAGGGGAAGACGCTGGTGCGCACGCCATCGCCGCGTTGCTTCCGCGCCTGCTCCTCGGTGAGGCCGACACCGGCGATCTCGGGGATCGTGAAGACGCAGTTGGGGATCACCGACGCATCATACTGCATCGCGTGTCCCTTCAGGTTCTCGACGACGATCTCGCCCTGCATGGACGCGGTATGAGCCAGTTGGGGCATCAATGCGACGTCACCAATCGCATAGACACCGGGGAGATTGGTGCGGAGCGCCGTATCGACTTTGACTGCGCGGCGATTCATCTCCAGCGGTACATCGGGCGCCCAGGCGCCCTCGGTGAACGGCACGCGCCCGACGGCGACGAGCACGGCGTCTGCCTCCACCGACTGCTTGCCGCTCGCGGTGCTGTAATGGACGGCGAGGTCGTCGTCATCGCCCCAGGTCACCTCCTCAACGGAGGCATCGACGGTGATGCTCAAGCCTGCCTTGCGATAGAGTGGCAGCGCGCGGCGGATCAGTTCCGGTTCGATGCCGGTGAGGATGTTGGGCAGCCGCTCGACGACGCTCACCTCGGAGCCGAGCGCGGCGAAGATCGAAGCGAACTCCATGCCAATGATGCCGCCGCCGATGATCGCCAGTCGTTTCGGGAGCGCCGTGAGTGCCAGGATGCCGTCCGACGTGACGACGCCGGGGAGGTCGAGGCCGGGAATGGGGATCGTAGCGGGGACGGAACCGGTCGCGATGATGACATTTGACGCGCTGATTTCACGGCTGCCACCGTCGATGTCATTGACGGTGATGCGGTGCGGTAGGGCAGCGGTGAGCAGGCAGCCCGTGCCGCGCAGTACCGTGACCTTGTTCCCTTTTTCCAGCCCCTCAACACCGCTGACGAGGCCGCGAACGATCTCGTCCTTGTGCGCCATCGCTTTGGCGAAGTCGAGCGTCGCGCCGCTGACGTTGACGCCGTAGCCCCCGGCCTCGTGGACCGTGCGCCAGATTTCGGCGGTATGATGCAACGCCTTGGTCGGGATGCACCCCCACGAGAGGCAGGTACCGCCCAACGCGGCACGCTCGATGAGTGCGACCGACAAGCCCTCCTGTGCGGCCCGGATGGCGGCAACGTAACCGCCCGGCCCGCCGCCGATGATCGCCACGTCGTACGGTGCTGCTTCTGCCATGCGGGTTTCACTCCTCGTATCGCCACCGACCGGAATCATCTCTTCCTACTAAAGAGAACAACGCCCTATTCCGATGTGCGGAGAGACTATGCGGCGCGCGAGCTATGGTCAAGGTGGGGCAACCCAGAGTTCGACGCCACTGGTCTTCCCGTGCGCGACGACCTGCGCGGTTCCGGGCGGCAACACGGGTGCGGCGAGGCCGAGCGTGCCGTCCGGTTGCGCGACCGTATCGCGCAGGGCGATCGTCTCGCCATCTTTGGTCGTCACCCACATCGCCACCGGCTCCCCGGCGGTGTAGAGCGGCGGACTCGTCAGGCGAGTATCGGTGAGGACGAGGTGCGGTAGTGCGGTGAGGCCAACGACGTTCACCGAAAAGAGGGGCTGATTCTCGAGGATCGGCACGGTGGATGATTTGATATCAATCGTATAGGCGCCGGGCCCTCGTGGCAGTGCGACGGAAATCGGCACCGACGTCGTGCCCGTGGAGATGATGGCGGGAAGAACGACCTCCGCCGGTTGGAACGAGACGTGTTTCCCGCTCGCGTCCCGGATTTCGGCCCCGAGATCGAATTGACCGTGCGTATAGAGCATCTGGGCGTTCTCCCCGCGATTGACGATCCGCACCGTTCCGGTCAGTTTGTCGATGTTGCCGGAAGGGGCAATCGTGAAGTTGACCGCTGCGGTGAGCGGGGGTACGTTCAGATCGGGTTGCAGATGGTACAGATCGCTCTCCCCGATCGTGCCGAGGAAGGTGACACGAGTCGGCAGTCCATGGAGGGTCTGCGAGAAGCGCGCGAGTACATCGGGCGGATACGCCGATCGGTGGATGAGGATCGTCCCGGCGCCCATATCGGCGAGTGCGTCCAGGTCGTCGGTACCGGGAAAGTCGTCGCGACCGACGAAGCGTTTTTCCAGTTGATAGGTCGCCGCCGGGACAAAGCCGGAATGCCCCCAGAGGATTTTCTGCCAGTGATACGTCGAATAGAACGCCGTGGTGAATTGCGCGTCCGCGACGGGGAACTCCGCCACGATGCCCGCGTCCGGCTGCGACGCAAGCCAGTGATAGGGAGCCAGGGTAGTCTCGGACCGGTCGACCAGGATGACGGGCGTTAATTGGGTCGCGGATTCACCGATCACCAGACAACTGACCGCGATTGCGATGGGCGTTCCGTAACGGCGCAACTGCGGACCCTGCTGGACGGCGGCATGCCAGGCGCGGGTCGCACCGATGGCGGCGAACGGGCAGAGGGCGAGGAGGACGAGCGACGCGAAACGATCGGGGCCGCGGATGCCCTTATAGCCGGTGATGTACTGATAGAGCACACGATAGGGCAGAGAGATACCGCCCTCCTTATCGCCCCAGGTCGGCCCGAACGAGAGGATCAGGCTCACGGCCCCGAGCGCCGCGAGCCCCGTCATCCACGGACGGCGGATTGAGCGGAGTCCGACGCCCGCGAGGGCAAGGAGCACCGCGCCGGGGAAGAGGGCGCTGTGCTGCGAACCGGATACCGGTAGGAGATCGCCCCAGACGATGGACCCAGGCGTGACAGTGAAATACGACGCCGGATGCGCACTATCGTCGTACGCTTCATCGAGCGTCCGGGTGATATGGTGCTCGTTGCGCATCGTCTGATAGGGCACATCGATGGCGACGACGACGATAGCCGCTAGGGCGAGTGCGCCGATCAGGCCATACGCGGCGCGGGTGCAGACGGTGTGGCGTGAGAAGAACATGCCACGCTGCCGCACCGCCTCGACGACCAGGAAGACCGCGAGGCCCGTGCCGAACATCATCAGGTAATAGACCGACGAAAGACCGGAGAGCATAACTGTACCGGTGACCGCCAGGAAGCGCCACCGCGATGGCCGCTGCATGTAGCGGATCACGGCGAGGAGCGCGAGCGGCATCCACTCCATCGAAAGCACCTGGAGGTGCGCGTTATTGTCGAACCGGAACGGCGCGAAGGCGAAGCAGATACCACCGACGAAGGCCGCGCCCCGGTTCGCGCCGAGCGCGCGACAGAGTGCGTACATGCCGAGCGCGCAGAGGGGATAGGTGGCGAGGAGAGTGAGGTTGTAGGCGAGTAAGGCGTCATGCGAAATGAGCCAGACCGGCCACGCCATGACTGCCTGGGGCAGGAGGAGTTCGGAGAAGGCGAGGCTACGCGCGTTCGGCGCGAACATGTTGCCATCGTAGAGATGCGCCGGATTGGTGACCAGTGCGTGCTGAACCCATCGCAGCGTCCAGACATTGAGCAGCGGATCACCCAGCGTATCGGCGACCGCCGTCTTCACATGCGTGACCAGCGGCCAGAGCATCACGACCGTCAGGCCGATATAGAGCAGCGGAATGATGATATACCAGCGGAAGCGCCGGAGTGAGAGCCGAGAACGTGTGCGATAGTGGGGGGAATGAACCGGGGGAGGCGCGATAGCGAGTCCCATGCGGGAGATTACCTCCAGCAACGTGCGAAAAGAAAAAATGGTCGGGGAGAGAGGATTTGAACCTCCGGCCTCACGGTCCCGATCCGTGCGCTCTGCCGGTCTGAGCTACTCCCCGACGCCTGCGGCAGCATAGCACACCCGCGCCGCCTTGCCAACCCCCACCCGTAGTTGGCAGGGCTTATGCATTCTCGGGGATGAGCGCCCGCGATTATGAAGGTGCGCCTCTTTGCTAGGATTTCGTTGCTGACGCGAAAGCCCAATCAAAGGAGCGCACCATGCCATCTATGCACGATTCAT
>JBPCMC010000246.1:0-13565 GCA_051002645.1 Thermomicrobiales bacterium | reverse complement strand
ACGAAGGGGCGCAGCAGCAGTATCATCGCGGGCGGTAGGGTATGCATCGGTACCTCCTCTTGGTCGAGTGGTATCGAGCATACCCCGCCGCTTCATCTCATGCCAAATGGGGAAAGTCGAGCTAAGGGCCTGCCTGGAGTGATTTCCGTAAAGACTGAGCCTCTTTTTTCCTTCTGTGGCAGGCTGAAGCCTAATGCGGTTCAGTTAAGCACGATCAGCGGGCAGATGTAACGGTGCGTAAGGGCGGTGCTCGAACCGCCTTCGTTGCCGTGCCCTGATCGCGACGATTCGGGCACGGGTGACAGGCCGGGGAGAGCGGTTCGAGCACCGCCCCTACGGATGGACGGGAAGGTGACACCCTCGCGCGTATCTGAGCGGCATTGGGCTTCAGCCCGCCACCATCCTCAATGATGCCGATGCGTGAGACGGGATTCTGAATGATCCGTCATCGCATCGTCTCTGGTGCGAAGCGAACCTGCCATCAATGACTGATAGGTTACGCATAGAGGTTCGCTGGGACGGCCCGAACCGCGATGGACACGGGGGAGAAGAAGATGACGAAGTTGTCTGCGATATTACGTACACCTCCAAACAACAAATTGACTATAGATCATATTATCCTATATTTCGGCGTACCGGCCAACAATCTTGACAAGCAAGGTATTCGGGCGTACAAATAGCACGGTAATTGTAGGGTTTCGACACAAAATGAACAGGCCGAGGGACATTCGCATAGATCGTGGTATGACGGCCGCCAAGTGCCAACATCCCCACCAAACCAAGCGATGTACGCCACTCACGCATCATCCCGAACGAATCGGGGCGAACGAAGTTGGGTGGCGTGCGGATAGGTTGACAGAAGATCGGTCGCCGCTCGACCGGCATCACGTACGAAGGATGAACGATGATCACGAAAGATAATGGAATAGCGGGGAGTTACCATCGGCAGGGAGGTATCGCCGATCCCGAGCAGGACGGCGCCGAGCCACCGCTCCTGACCGAGGCCGAGCGGCACAAAGTGCTGGTGGAGTGGAACGACACCGCCGCGCCGTATCCGGACGCCTGCCTCCACCGGCTCTTCGAGGCACAGGTGGAGCGCACGCCGGACGCGGACGCGGTGGTCTTCGCCGATCAACGGCTGACCTACCGGGAGTTAGACCGGCGGGCGAATCAACTGGCGCACTGTCTGCGGGCGCGCGGCGTGGGGCCGGACGTATTGGTCGGACTCTGCGTCGAGCGCACGCTGGAGATGATGATCGGGCTGCTTGGCATCCTCAAGGCGGGCGGCGCCTACGTGCCGCTCGACCCTTCCTACCCTGCGGAGCGGCTCGCCTTCATGCTCGCCGATAGCAATGTGTCGGTCCTGCTGGCGATGCAAGCAACCCTCGCGGGGTTGCCCGCCTACGAAGGGACGCTGATCTCTCTCGATGCGGACTGGGCGACCATCGCGGCGGAGCCGAGCGAGCGTCCGAGTGACCGGACGGCCCCCGATAACCTCGCCTATGTCATTTACACGTCCGGCTCCACCGGCACGCCAAAAGGCGTCGCCATCGAGCATCGCGGGCTCGTCAACTACCTGCACTGGTGTACGCAGGCATACGCGGTTGAAGCGGGACGGGGGGCGCCTGTCCACTCGTCGATTGCCTTCGACCTGACCATCACCGGACTCTTTGCCCCGTTGCTCGTCGGCCGCGCCACCTGGCTCCTTCCCGAAACTGCCAGCATCGAGGCGCTGAGCACCTTGCTCCGCGATCAATCGGACTTCAGCCTCGTCAAGATCACCCCGGCGCACTTGCGGCTCCTCAGCCAGCAATTGCCGCCGCAGGAGGTCGCCGGCCGGACGAGAGCATTCATCATCGGCGGCGAGAATCTCACCGCCGAGATCACCGCCTTCTGGGAGACCTTCGCGCCGGAGACCGCGCTGATTAATGAATACGGGCCGACCGAGACGGTCGTCGGTTGCTGCATCTACCGGATGCCGCTGGGGACGCACACCGCCGGATCGATCCCGATCGGGCGGCCGATCGCCAATACGCAGCTCTATATCCTCGACGAGGACCGCCAACCCGTGCCCATCGGCGCGTCCGGCGAGCTGTACATCGGTGGCGCGGGCGTCGCCCGTGGCTACCTCAATCGGCCCGATCTCACCGCCGAGCGCTTCCTGCCCGACCCCTTCTCCGCGACCCCCGGCGCGCGGCTCTACAAGACGGGCGACCTGGCCCGCTACCTGCCGGACGGCAACATCGTCTATCTCGGTCGCCTCGACGACCAGGTCAAAATCCGCGGCTTCCGCATCGAACCGGGCGAGATCGTCAATGTCCTCAATCAGCACCCGTCCGTCCGTGCCAGCCATGTCGCGGCACGCGAGCACAGCGCGGGCGACATGCGCCTGGTCGCCTATGTCGTCCCGACGCCGGGGCAGGAGGCGAACGCCGATACATTGCAAGGCTTCCTTAAGGCGCTCCTGCCGGATTACATGGTCCCGGCGACCTTTGTGCGCGTCGAGGCGCTGCCGCTGACCGCGAACGGCAAGATCGATTCGGTCGCCCTCCCGGAGCCTGACGCCACGAACGATATGCGCGCGGAGGCCGAAACGGGGCCGCTGACGCCGATGCAGGAACGGCTGGCCGCCATCGTCGCGGCAGTCCTTGGCCTCGATCATGTCGGCGTCGACGATGACTTCTTCTTGCTCGGGGGCCATTCGTTGCTGGGTGTGCAGCTCATCTCGCGCATCCGCGACGGCTTCGGGGTGGAACTGCCGCTGCTCAGCCTCTTCGAGGCGCCGACGGTCGCGGAGTTAGCGGAGCAGATCGAACGACTGATCATGGCCAAGCTGGAAGCGATGTCGGAAGAAGAAGCGTTGCGCTTCCTCGCATGATCGTACGGCGTGCAACGGACAGGAAGGTGCGACGATGACTGTTACCTCGAACACGGCGCCCCCGGCGCGCAAGCGCGACCGGAGCCTCGGTCTCTATCGGCTGCTTGACCCGGCGGTCCTCGCCGATCCCTACCCGCTCTATGACCGGCTCCGCACCGAGGAGCCGGTCTATTGGGACGCCGTGCTCCATGCGTGGATCGTGACGCGCTACCAGGACGTGGTGACGGTGTTGCAGCGTTTCTCCGCCGAGCGGACGCCCGACCCCGATCATCTGGCGGCGAAGGGTCTGGAGACATTCAACCCCATCGCGGAAGTGCTGCGGCGGCAGATGATCTTCATGGACCCCCCCGCCCACACCCGCATCCGGCGGCTCGCCTCCACAGCCTTCACGCCGCACCGGGTCGAGACGCTGCGGCAACACATTCAAGAGATCACCGACAGCCACATCGCCGCCGTGCGGCAGAGTGGCCGCATGGATGTGGTCAACGATCTCGCCGTCCCTTTGCCGGCCACCGTCATCTCCGAATTGATCGGGGTGCCCGACAGCGACCGGCCGCAGGTGCGGGCGTGGACGAGCGACTTTGCCGAGGTGCTCGGCAACTTCCAGTACAGCCCGGATCGTGTGCCGCAGGCGCTCCACGCGCTCGAGGAGTTGACCTCCTACCTCCGGGGCGGCCTTCGTGGGTGCCCGCATCAGCTCCAGGACGGCCTCGTGACCGGCCTCTTGGCGGCTGAGGAGCGCGGGGACAGGCTGAGCGAGGACGAGGTGATCGCCAACAGCCTGCTGAATATGACCGGCGGGCAGGAGACGACCTCGATCCTGATCAGCAACAGCGTGCTGACGCTGCTGCGCAACCCGGATCAACTGCGGATGCTGCGGGAGGACCCCTCCCTGATTCCTACCGCCATCGAAGAAGTGCTGCGGTTCGAGAGCCCGATCCAGTACACGGCGCGCCTGGTGCCGGAGGATATGGAGTTCGGCGGGCAGATGCTCCGCAAACGGCAGGCGGTGATGGGCGTCATCGGCGCGGCGAACCGCGACCCCGAGCGGTTTTCGGACCCGGACACGATGGATATTCACCGTGAGAACAACCGGCACCTCTCGTTCGGCTGGGCGGTACACTTCTGTTTCGGGGCGCCGCTGGCGCGCATGGAGGCGCAGATCGCTCTGGAGACGCTGCTGCGGCTGCCCAATCTGCAACTGGAACCCGGCCCGCTGATGTGGCACGACAATCAAGGCTTCCGTGGCCTCAAGTCGCTGCCGATCACCTTTGGCGAGTCGCGTCCGGGAGTGGACGAAAGCGCCGGAGGTGCATCGTGACCGCCCCCCCGACGGCGCTCTCCGAGGCGAAGGCCGCGCTCCTACAGAAGTACCTGCGTGGTGAGATGCTGCAAAGCGCTACGACCGCGCAGAGCATCCCCCGGCGGGCGACGGGGGAGCGCGTGCCGCTTTCCTTCGCCCAAGAGCGGCAGTGGTTCCTCGAGCAATGGCAGCCGGGGACGGCAGCCTACAACATCCCCGTCCCGCTCCGGCTGGGCGGCGCGCTTCAGGCCGAGGCGATGGAGCGGGCGCTCAACGCGGTAGTGGCGCGGCATGAAGCCCTGCGCACGACGTTCGTGATGACCGACGGGCAGCTTGCCCAGGTCATCGCACCGACGTTGGTCTTATCTCTGCCGATTACCGATCTGCAAGTCCTGCCGGCGGTCGAGCGTGAGGCCGCAGCCCAACGATTGATGGCCGACGAGGTCCGCCAGCCGTTCGATCTGGTGCGGGGGCCGCTGCTGCGCGCCCACCTGCTGCGGCTGACCGAGACGGAACACCTGCTCCTGCTGACGCTCCACCATATCGTCGGCGATGGCTGGTCGCTGGACGTGCTACTGCGCGAGTTGGCCGCCTGCTACGAGGGGGGGATAGCCGGTCGGTCGGCGGCGTTGCCGGAACTGCCGATCCACTACGCCGACCACGCCGTCTGGCAGCGGGAACGGCTGCAAGGAGAGGTCGCGGAAGATCATCTGGCGTACTGGCGGCAGCAACTCGCCGGCGCACCCGCCGTGCTGGAAATCCCGACCGACCGGCCGCATCCCTCCACGCCGCTCTCTCGCGGCGCCGCGCAGCCGGTGGTCTTTTCTCGCACGGAGGCGACAGCCCTCAAGGAACTGAGCCAGCGCGAAGGCGTGACGCTCTTCATGACCCTCCTCGCCGCCTTCCAGGTCCTGTTGGGGCGCTACAGCCGCCAGGAGGACATCGCGGTCGGCGCGCCGATTGCCGGGCGCACCCGGCCCGAGATGGAGGGGCTGATCGGCCTGTTCGCCAACACGTTGGTGCTGCGCACCGATCTGGCGGGCGATCCTTCCTTCCGCGAACTGCTGGGCCGGGTGCGGCGGGTGACGCTGGACGCCCTTGCGCATCAGGAACTCCCCTTCGAGCAAATCGTGGCGGCCCTCCATCCCGCGCGCGATCCGGGCCGCAATCCGCTCTTCCAGGTCATGTTCGCGCTCCAGAACACGCCGCATCCCGAGGGCTTCGGTGGGCTGTCGATGGAACGGCTCGCGGTGCATACGGATACCGCCCGGTTCGATATGACCCTCTCGCTGGAGGAGACTGCGCAGGGCATCGCCGGCACCATCGAATACAGCACCGATCTCTTCGATGCAGCGACGATCACCCGCATGATGGAGCATTTCCATGTGCTGCTGCGGGGCATCGTCGCCGACCCGGATCGCCGCCTGTCGGCGTTGCCGCTCCTGACGGACGCCGAGCGCCAGCAGATACTCGTCGAGTGGAACGCGACGGATGCGACCTACCCCGGCGATCGCTCGATTCACGAACGCTTCGAGGAGCAGGTGGCGCGCGCCCCCGATGCTGTCGCGGTCGCGTTCGAGGGGGAAACGCTCACCTACGCGCAGTTGAATGCCAGGGCGAACCAACTCGCGCACTATCTCCAAGAGCGCGGCGCGGGCCCCGAGGTGCTGATCGGGCTCTGCGTGGAGCGTTCGTTGGAGATGGTCGTCGGCATTCTCGGCATCCTCAAAGCGGGCAGCGCCTATGTTCCGCTCGATCCAACCTATCCCAAAGAGCGACTGGGATTCATCGTCGCGGATACCCAGATTCCGATCCTGCTGACGCAGGCGCGGCTCGTCGGGGCGCTGCCGGCGTTCGACGGCTCGCTCGTCTGCCTTGACCGCGATTGGCCGGCTATCGCGCACGCGGATGCCACCAACGCCGCGAGCGATGTACTGCCGCACAACCTCGCGTACATCATCTACACCTCGGGTTCGACCGGCAAACCGAAGGGGGTGATGGTCAGCCACGCGAATGTCGTCCGCCTCTTCGATGCGACGGACGAGTGGTTCCACTTCGACCACCACGACACCTGGACGCTCTTCCACTCCTATGCCTTCGATTTCTCGGTCTGGGAGCTCTGGGGCGCGCTCCTCTACGGTGGGCGGCTGATCGTCGTGCCCTTCCTGGTAAGCAGGTCGCCCAAGGCGTTCCTGGACTTGCTCTGTACGGAGCAGGTGACGGTGCTGAACCAGACGCCTTCCGCCTTCCACCAACTGATCGCTGCGGAAGAGAAGAGCGATGTCACGCGGCCCTTGGCGCTCCGCCTGGTGATCTTCGGCGGCGAGGCGTTGGACCCGCAAAGCCTCCGGCCATGGTTCGCGCGTCATGGAGATCAATCACCGCAACTCGTCAATATGTACGGGATCACGGAGACGACGGTCCACGTCACCTACTACCCGCTGACAATGGCCGATCTGGAGGCGGGATCGCGCAGTCCGATCGGTCGGGCAATCCCCGACTTGCAGATGTATATTCTCGACGCGCACCGGCAACCGGTCCCCGTTGGCGTGCCGGGTGAACTCTACGTCGGCGGCGGCGGCGTCGCGCGGGGCTACCTCAACCGGCCCGAGCTCACCGCCGAACGATTCATCGCCCATCCCTTCGCGACCGAGGCGGCGACGCGGCTCTACAAGACGGGCGATCTGGCGCGCTACCGACCGGACGGCTCAACCGAGTATCTGGGCCGTATCGATCAGCAGGTGAAGATTCGCGGCTTCCGCATCGAACTCGGAGAGATCGAGGCGGCATTGCTCCTCCACCCCGATGTGCGGGAGGCGCTGGTGCTCGCGCGGGACGATCGGCCCGGCGAGTTGCGGCTCGTCGCCTACGTCGTGCCGACGCATGGGAAATCGCCGGGCGCCGACGAACTCCGTCGCGCCCTGGCGTTACATATCCCTGATTATATGATCCCTGCCGCATTCGTCCTGATGGACGCGATGCCGCTCACGCCGAACGGGAAGGTAGACCGCCGCGCGCTGCCGGCGCCCGGCTCGATGAGTAACGAAGGAGAAGCCTCTTTCGTCCCGCCGGAGGGTCTGCTCCAACTCCAGTTAGCCCGCATCTGGGAAGAGATATTGGATGTGCGTCCCATCGGCATCACGGACGATTTCTTTGCACTGGGCGGGCACTCGCTCCTCGCCGCGCGCCTGGTTGACCAGATCGCGGAGGTCTGCGGGCAGACGCTTCCCCTCGCGACCCTTTTTGCGGGGACAACGATCAAGCATCTGGAAGAGGCGCTCCTGCAGCGGGTAGGCGAAATGCCCCCTTCCCCCGTGGCGCTGGTCCAGGAAGGCAAGGCGAAACGCCCTCTCTTCTTCCTGCACGGCGATCTGGAAGACGGCGGCACCTATTGCGTCAAACTGGCCCGCGCCCTCGACTCGGGCCGGCCTTTCTATGCCATCCACCCCGCCGGCATCGATGGGAAAGCCGTCCCGCACACCGTCGAGGCGATCGCGGCCGATCACCTCAAAGCATTGCGCGCCGTTCAACCGACAGGCCCGTACCTGCTCGGCGGCTTCTGCAACGGCGCGTTATTCGCCTTCGAGATGGCCCGGCAGTTGCAGGCACAGGGGGAGCGCGTCGATGCACTCGTCCTGGTCGAGCCGGGGCGCGCGCGCCCGTCGGTTCGGGGTGTCGGCATCCTCATCGGCTGGTGGGGCAAATTGACCGGGCTTGATCCCGAAAAACAGATCAAACTCTATCTCAGCCTCCGTGCCCGCTACATCGAGAAGTCGCAGCGCTTCCTGTCGCATGACCGGGCCGGGATGATCGCAAAGGTCGATGCCATCGCGCGCAAACGCCTCGAAGCGCTCGCTCGCATCGTATTGCCGAAGGGTCGCCATATTCTTCTCCCTTCATTGCTGCCGCAGGATCACGCGCGGGATGAGCGATCCCGGCACGCCTTTGAGGTGCAGTACCGATACTCGTGGGCCGGGAACCGGTATGCACCGCAACGGTATCGCGGGCGAGCGGTGATCTATCAGGCGAGCGACGAGCAGAAACAGGTCGTCGGCGATCCGACGCAGGGATGGAAGAATCTCATCGATGATATCGATGTCTACGTCACGCCCGGCGGCCATTTCTCATCGATCACGACCCACGCCGAGACGTTGGCCGAGCGGGTGAGGATATGGCTGGAGGCTGGCGAGCAAACATCGATCACGCGAGGCACTGTGGATGGTAGATAATTGCCGGGACCACATCTGGCGCGTACCGCCGCCTCGTCTCGCCCTCGGTGATGACGAAGTCCAGGTCTGGCGCGCCTCTCTCGATGCCACGCCGGAGCGCATCGAGCAGTTGAGCCGGACACTTACCGCCGATGAGCGCGCGCGGGCGGAGCGATTTCGCTTCGCCCGTGACCGCGCGCGCTCCATCGTCGCCCGTGGCGTGCTCCGGGAAATCATCGGTCGCGTTCTGGCGCGAGAACCGGGCGCGCTGGCGTTCCGGTACAACGCCTTCGGGAAGCCCTCATTGCCAGATGAGTCCGGTCGGGAGCGCATCCGCTTCAATCTCTCCCACGCGGACGGTATCGCCCTCTACGCGCTCACACGCCATCGTGCGGTCGGCGTGGACATCGAGCGCGTCCGCGCGGATATGGCGGGCGAGCGGATTGCCGAGCGCTTCTTCTCCGCGCGGGAGGTCGCGACGCTCCGCGCGCTCGATCCGGCGCTTCAGCCCGAGGCGTTCTTCGCCTGCTGGACGCGCAAGGAGGCATACAAGAAGGCGCGGGGCGAGGGCATCAGCGTTGGCCTCGACCGGTTCGATGTGTCGCTGGCGCCGAACGAACCCGCCGCGCTCCTCGCGAGCCGTGAAGCAGATGAGGCGACCTCTCGCTGGGACCTTCATCACCTCACGCCTCATCCCGGTTATGTCGGGGCCGTTGCGGTGGAAGGGGATCCGTGCGGGCTCACATGCTGGCAATGGCAGCAGCGTTCATCGGGCGAGCGTAGCAGGCGTGACATGGTCGGAACGTCATGGAGAGCGCGCGACGGAGTAAAGGTTGCTGGCTTGTCATGAAACGCCGCCTCGATCCTCACGTCACCGTAAGGTCGCGCGGGTACTGTGAGGGTGCCGAGCGGGATGACGTGCTTGACGACTGGCCGACTATCAAGGACCTCGCGGAGATGCGATCGAAAACAAGAGGATCGGACATGGATAGTGAGCGAGCAGATAATGCGATGCAAACCCTCCCGACGTTGGGCGCGGTGGGGGCGAGCCATACAGCGCCGCGTGCGGCGCCGCCCATCACCGCGCTCAATGCGACCGCCACGACCGCCGCGCTCGCGGTGCAGGAAGATGCGTGGCTCTCGCTGCTCGAAGCGACCCAGCATCAACGCCCCGCACGGCTGCTGTACGGGTTCATCTTCAAACGCTGGCTCGACATCCTGATCGCCAGCCTCGCGATCGTCATCCTTGCCCCCTTGCTCCTGCTCGTCTCACTAATCATCTGGGTGGATACGCGCGGCTCAGTGATCTACCGGCAGCGCCGGATCGGGCGCTATGGTCAATCGTTTACCGTATACAAATTCCGCACGATGATCCCGGACCGGCGGCAAACTGAGGGATCCTATGCCGGCCCGGAGCGACGCAGGGCGCACAAGACGGCATCCGATCCGCGGGTGATCCGGACGGGGCGATTCCTCCGGCGGACGAGCATCGACGAACTGCCGCAATTGCTCAACGTGCTGCGCGGCGAGATGAGCCTCGTCGGGCCGCGCCCGGAGTTGCCGGAAATCGTCGGCGCCTATGAGCAATGGCAGCACCAGCGACACCTCGTCCTCCCCGGTCTCACCGGCTGGTGGCAAACGCATGGACGCAGCGACCTGATGATGCACGAGTATACAGAACTCGATATCTACTATGTCCAACATATGTCCTTCACGCTGGATGTCAAGATATTGTTTGGGACACTGCGCGCGCTCACGTACAAGTCGGGCGCATTTTAGGTGGGAAGCGCGCCCTCGTCGTTTCGGTACATAGGGCAAACACAGCATGACATTGTAGAGAGAGGCCCCATCTCATGGTAACGATCAATCGCACGTCCCTCCAAAATGTGGCGGCCACGGAAAACGAACCGGATGACGCCAATTCGAATGATTTTACCGGCTACATCGCGATTCTGAAGCGACGCTGGTGGTTGCTTGTGCTCGTCCCGCTTGTGCTCGCGCTCCTCGCCTATTCGTTGGCATCGCTGCCCAAAGCGAGCTACAACGCGACCGCGACGCTGCTCGTCAGCCCCATCGGCGGTCAGAGCGGCACTCCCGCCACTGACGCGGCGACCGCGACCCTGCTGACGCAGACCTACAGCGCGCTCGTGACCGCCCCCGCCGTTCTCCAGGGCGTCGTTACCGACCTTCACCTGCCAGAGACGCCGGTGCAGCTCGCTGCCCTCGTGACCGTCGCGCCGGAGCCGTCATCGGCGGTGATCCATATTTCGACGAAGTATCGCTCGCCCCAGACCGCCGCCGACATTTCGAACGCCGTCGGCACGCATTTCATCGCCTTCCTGTCGGACCTCCAAAAGACGGGAGTGAGCCAGAATAACCAGGCGCTCCGTGACAGTGTCAATAAGGCGCGTAGTGACCGGGATGGCGTCTCCGCGCAACTGACGGCGCTCCGGGCCTCGCCCAATACACCGACACCGGACGAAGCAGCCCAGATCGCGACCCTCGATTCGCTCCGCGAACAGTATCAGAGCACCTACAGCGCGTTGCTCGACCTGCAGCAGCGTATGGATCTCGCGCAGTTCACCCCGCAGAATAGTGTCAATCTCGCCGTCCGCGCGCTCCCGCCGCAAGGCCCCGCGCGCTCGCTCCGGCTGATCGCGACTGCGGGCGCCTTGCTGATCGGTTTCGGCGCGACCGTGGTCAGCATCGTCTTGGGCGAGCAGGTCAACCCACGGGTACGGTCGCGGAAGGACGTACGGCGCGTCGCGGACCTGCCGATGCTCGCAACCGTCCCCCGCACCCAGAGCAGGAACAGCATCGAAGTCGTGCGCGAGCCGCGCTCTTCCCTGAGCCAGGCAATCTATTCGATCCAGACGCAGGTATGGTTGGAGGCGCGGGAGAACGCGGCCACGACGATCACGATTACCAGCCCCGGCGCCGGGGAAGGTGCAACGGTGATTGCCGCGAATCTCGCGGTCGCGTTCGCCCAGGCGGGGCGGCGCGTGGCGCTCGTGGACGGTAATCTGCGGCACCCGTCGCTCTGGAAACTCTTCAAGCAAGACCCGAAGCACCCCGGACTGGCTGAACTGATCGCCGTCCCGGCCCTTGCACCGAAGGACGTACTGGCGCGTGGCCCGCACGACGGCCTGCAACTCCTGCTCGCCGGGCCGGTCTCGGTCATTCCCACGGAACGCCTGATCGGTGAGCGGCTCGAGAACGTCCTCGCCGATCTCCGCACCCGCGCGGATGTGGTGATCATCGACGCACCGCCGCTGCTCACGGATTCGGACACCCTGCTCTTCGCGTCGAACGCGGATCACGTCATCGTCGTCACCCGCACCAACCGCACGCGCATCGATTCGCTGCGGACGACGCTGGCGAGCATTCGGGCAATGCGCGTCAATATCCTCGGCCTCGCCTTGTACGACGTTGACCGTGATGGTGTGCTCGCATGAGCGCGACAGCCACGCAGCAAGTCGCCCACTTTCGCGCTGGCACATGCGGCGCACCTCCATCGCGCCTATCGGCGTCATGCGCGACGGGAAGAGACTGAGCAGATGGCGATCGAAACGTCTCAGCGCATCAGTGTGCGGCGGATCAAGGCCCTTCGGCTCAGCAGCCTGCTCCATCGCGGCGCCTGGGGACTCGGCGACCAAGCGTTCATTTCCGCGACCAACTTCGTCACGACGGTCGTGCTCGCGCGCGCGCTTGGCCCCGCCAGTTACGGCGCCTTCGCGCTCGTCTACGCGGCGATCTTCTTCGCGAGCGCGCTCCAATCCGCGCTTGTCACCCGGCCGCACAATGTCATCGGCGCGACCTACTCGGGCGCGGACTATCGCCGCTACAGCAGCGCGACCGCGATGAGCCAAATCTGGTTGATCGGCGTGCTGGCCCTCATCGTCTCCATTGCCGCACTCCTGGCGCATGGCGCCACATGGAGCATCGCGCCCCTGCTGCTCCCTCTTCTGCCGGCGATTATCGCCTGGCAACTGCAGGAGTTCTTCCGCCGCGTCCTCTACACGGAAGGGCGGCTGAAACTCGCCTTTCTCAATGATGTCGTCAGTTACGGCGCCCAGGCAATCGGCATCATCGCGCTCGCGCATTACGGCCGCCTGACGGGTGCGCGCGCGCTGTACATCGTGGCGCTCACCTCCGCAGTCGCGGCAGTATTAGGTCTCTGGATGATTCGGGAGAGCCTCGATCGCCGGGAGATGGGGCATCCGACGCGCGGGCAGTGGCTCGCTGAGAACTGGCGGTTCGGCAAGTGGATCTTCGCCGCGATTGTTGTCGCCGCATCGTCCAGTCAACTCTATACCGCGCTGATTGGGGGGCTGGTCAGTGTTGCCGAAGCAGGGGTGTTCCGCGCCCTTATCACGATCTTTGGCCCCGCACGCATCCTCCTGACCGCGATGGAGACCTCGTTGACACCGGCCGCCGCGCGCGTCTTTGCCGAGAAAGGCCAGCCGGGGTTGCACTCCTTTATCGTGCGGGTCATGGCGATTACCGCGCCGATCATGGCGGCGTACGGCATCCTGGTCAGTCTCTTCGCCACGCCGATCCTCGGCACGCTCCTCGGCGATCAATATCGTCAGTACGGCTGGCTCCTTGCCCTCCTCGCATTGAGTTACGTGTTGATGTATCTGCTGTCGCCGGTGGTGATCGCCCTCGAAGGACGACGCATAAGCGCGCCGGTTTTCTATGCGGGCTTGTGGTCGGGCGCGATCGGACTGACGGTCGGTATCGCCGCGATCCATCTCTTCGGCCTGCTGGGCGCGGTGCTTGGCATGATCCTCGATCTGCTCATTTCCAACACGATCCTCTGGCGGCGCTATCGCCGCATCGCGGCAACGACAATGCCCGAGGCAATCCAATGAGCACCAACGATCGATGCGATACGGAAAGCATGTGGGCAGACAATGGCTGAGCAGGCGCTGTCGCTGAACGCACTGCGGGCCAGAAGCGCGGCCCGATCCATGGTGATCCCGTTGTGGGAAATGGGCTTCGCGGTCCTTGGCCTCTTCCTCTGCCTGGATGCGGGCATCCGTACCGTGCGGATACTGAGCGGTGCGGAGGGGCCCATTCAGAACACCACCACGCAGGCGGATTACACGGAGGGCAGCGCGCTCACCCAGATCCTGCTTTTCGCCGTCTATCTCGTCAGCGTCATGCTGATGAC
>JBPCMC010000245.1:0-32018 GCA_051002645.1 Thermomicrobiales bacterium | reverse complement strand
GTGCTCGAACCGCCCTCCCCGGCTGTCATCTGTTTTCAGACCGTTTCAGACCGTCGCAATCATGGCCCGGCAACGAGGGCGGTTCGAGCGCCGCCCCTACGCATCGCTCCATCTACTCGATCGGCCCGCATGACGCCTATCCTTCCCGTAACCGAATCCCATTAGACTTCAGCGCGCCGCCACCAATGCCCTTCCGCCGGAGTGTCGCACAATTCGCGCGGGTTGTTACACGGGGCGCGGCCCGGTGATGTGGTACTGTGTACGGCCCCGGATGAGGCCGGCAGACGGGGCGTACATCGTGGGAGAGAGCATATGGCGCGTGAACTGGCGATCGGCTTCGACTTCGGCACCTCGAACTCTGCGATGGCGGTCGTCGAACCGGGCAGTGCCACGGCGCGGCTGCTGCCCCTCGACCCTTCCCGGCCGCGCGCCATGCAGATTCCGACTGTTCTTTACCTCGAACGCGACGGCACGGCCCGCATCGGCTATGACGCGATCGAGGCGTTCGTCGCCGCCGAGGCGGGGCGGACGATCATCCGCCAGCGGCAACGCTCCGGGCTGGAGATAGACACCGTCCTCGGGCGTCACACCGTCTGGACCGATGTGGACGCCAACCAGCCGGGGCGCTTCTTCCAGTCGCTCAAAAGCTTCCTCGCCGACCGCAGTTACCGGGGCACCAACGTCTTCGGTCGCTACTACACGATGGAGGACCTGATCGCGACGATCATGCGCGCGATGCGCGAGCGCGCCGAGGAAGCGGTGGGCGCGCCGATCACCCGCGCGACGGTCGGGCGGGCCGTCCATTGGGCGGAGAACGACGCGGCGGGGGACGCGCGGGCGCTCGCGCGGATGGAGACGGCGCTCGCAGCGGCCGGGTTCGCGGAATGGCGCTTCGTCCCGGAGCCGATCGCGGCGGGGCTGCACTTCGCCGCCACCCTGCCTGACCCGCGCACCGTCCTCGTCTTCGACTTCGGCGGCGGCACGCTCGACGTGACCGTGATGCGCATCGGCGGCGGCGAGCGCACCGTCCTCTCGACGACCGGCATCCTGCTCGGCGGCAACACGCTCGACGAGGAGATCATGGACGGGCGGTTACTGAAATACTTCGGCGAGGACTTGCGCTGGGGCCCGCAGCAATTACCGATGCCGAACCATATCATTGACTCGATCCGCCG
This sequence comes from Thermomicrobiales bacterium, assembly GCA_051002645.1. Lineage (GTDB taxonomy): Bacteria > Chloroflexota > Chloroflexia > Thermomicrobiales > JALYUS01 > JALYUS01. The sequence continues at coordinate 30,843 of JBPCMC010000245.1, read as the reverse complement.
CTGGTACACCATCCCCGATCTCAACGAGCCGGGCACGGTCGCCTTCCTCCAAAATCTGGAGCGCGAGACGGCGGGCCCGGCGCTGCGTCAGGCCCGCGCGCTGATCGGGCTGGTGCGCGGCAATCACGGCTGGCCGCTCTTCCGCGAGATCGAGCGGGCGAAAATCGGCCTCTCGACGCGCCGCGACGAGCGGATCATCTACACCGCCGACGCGATCATGATCGACGAGCCGCTGCCGCGCCGCGATTTCGAGGCGCTGATCGACGGGCGGGTGCGGCAAGCCGCGCGCTGTGTGGACGACGCGCTCGCCGCCGCCGGCCTCGCGCCGGGCGCGATTGACGCCGTCGTCCGCACCGGCGGTTCCTCCGCCATCCCGCACTTCCAGCGGCTGCTCACCGACACCTTCGGCGCGGAGAAGTTGCGCTTCCAGGACGCCTTCACCTCCGTCGTCACCGGCCTCGCCCTCAGCGCCGCCGGTCAGGTTGCCGTCACCGCCGCGTGATTGGCCGTCGGTCAAACCGTCGCCGTCAATTGCTCCAATCGCTCCACATATCCGGCGAGAATGTCGAAAGCGGCCTGCACGGGGGCGGGGTCGGTCATATCGACCCCGGCGGTGCGCAAGGCGTCGATCGGGAAGGCGGCGTCGCCCGTCTTGAGGAAGGTGAGATACCGTTCGGTGGCCGGTGCGCCCTCCTCATGCACGCGCCGGGCCAATTCCGCCGCTGCCGCGATGCCGGTGGCGTATTGGAAGACGTAATAGGGTGTGAAGAGATGCGAAAAGCGCGCCCAGGTAATGCCCATGCGCGGCGCGTCGATTTCCACCTCGCCGCCATATCCCTGACGATACAGATCGGTGAGCATTGCGTTCATCCCCTCGGTGGAGAGCGCCTCGCCGCGTTCGATGCGCGCGTGGCAGTCCAGTTCGAAGCGCGCGAGGATCGGCATCGTAAACAGATAGCGCAGGTGGTTGTGCATCCGCTCCTCGATCAGTTCGATCAGGAAGGTGGGGTCGTCGTGCGTGGCGAGCAGGCGGGCGCCGACCAGCGCCTGATGCATGTTGGACGCCGTCTCCGCCGCGAACATCGTGTACCGCGCGTACACCATCGGCTGCGTCTGCCAGGTGTAGTAGGAATGGAGCGAGTGGCCGAGTTCGTGGGCGAGGACGCTCATGCTCGGCAAGGTATCGACGTAGTTCATACTGATGAAAGGGTGCGTGCCCGGCGCGCCGCTCGAAAATGCGCCGCCGCCCTTGCCGATGTTCGCGCCCCGGTCCACCCAGCGCTCCGCCGCCGCCCGCCGCACGATGGCGACATATTCCTCCCCCAATGGCGCGAGGCCGTCCGCGATCATCGCGATCCCGTCCGCGTACGGGACGCGCGGCGTCTCGCGCTGCAAGGGGGCGGTGATGTCCCAGCCGTGCAGGCGGTCCAGCCCGAGCGCTTTGCGGCGGACGGCGAAGTAGCGATGCCAGGTGGGGAGATTCTTCCAGACGGTGTCGAGCAGGTTATGGAAGACCGCCGTGGGGATGGCGTTCGGCGCGAGCGCCGCTTCGAGGGCGGAGTCGTAGCCCCGCGCGCGGGCGTAGAAGACGTCCCGCTTCACCGAGCCGATCAGCGTGCCCGCGAAGGTGTGCTGCACGCGCAGATAGGCGTCGGCGGACTGCTCCCAGGCGGCGCGGCGCACGGCGCGGTCGTCGCTTTCGAGGAAGCGTTCCAAATTGCCCTGTCCGAGATGCGCGGACTGGCCCGCTGCGTCGGTGATCGTGCCGAAGTCCATATCCGCGTTTTCGAGCGCGCCGTGGATGGTGCGGAAGGCGTCCATCGCCTCCTGCGATTGCGCGAGCAGCGCCTCTACCTCGGCGGAGCGGATATGCGCGCGCATCCGCCCCAGTTTGGCGAGATAGTGCGCATACGTCTCCAATCCCGGCGTCTCGGCGACGAAGCGGTCGAGTACTGCCGGGTCGAGAGCGAGGATTTCCGGGCCATAGTAGGCGGCGATGCCGTTCGCACGGGCGGAGAGGCCCTGCGCGCGGCTGGCGAGGGCGGCGTAGGTCGGGTTGGTCGCGTCCTCCGAGCGGCGCAGCGACGCATAGACGACGACCCGCGCCACCTGCGTCATTAGTTCGTCGCGCAGCCGCAATGCCGCGAGCAGCGTCTCGCCCGACGCGCCGAGCCTGCCCTGATAGGCCGTCAACTCCGGCAAGCGGGCGGCGAGTGCGTCGTACGCCGCCTCCCACGCCGCGTCCGTCGCGAACAGACTCTCGATATCCCATCGCTCCTCGCGCGGCAGTGCATCGCGCGTCGGGAGCGTCGTCATGGTCACCATCGTCTCGCCTCCATTCGTCGTTTCCTCGATTCCGTCTCTGCAAGCGGCGACCATGATCGCACATTTCATGCGACAACCGCCGTATCGGGTATTCTCTCCGCAGAACGGAAACGGTCGGAAAATGAGGGAAGATTGATGGATGTGTCCTATCGGCATCTCGGGCCGTTCAGTGATTGGGTCGGCGCGGCGAGGTCGCAGCGGACGCTCTATCCTGCCGCCCCGCCCGGCGACGAGACGCGGCGGCGGGTGTGGGAGGTGCTGGGATTTAGCCTCGGCGCGGAGATGCCGCTCGATGCCCGCAGCGAGTACACCTGGGAGCGCGACGGCGTGGCGGGTGAGGCGATCAGTTGGTCGGTCGGCTACGGGCCGCGCACCCAGGCGTGGCTGCTCAAGCCCGTCGGCGCACCGGCACCACTGCCGGGCGTCGTCGCGCTGCACGACCACGGCGGCTTCAAGTTCTTCGGCAAGGAGAAGATCGCCGACGGGCGCGACGATCCCTCGGCGGTGGCGATGGCGCTCCGGGCGCGCTACTACGGCGGCCGGGCGTTCGCGAACGCGCTCGCGCGCGACGGCTTCGTGGTGCTGGTGCATGACACTTTCCTCTGGGGCAGTCGCCGCTTCCCGCTGGAGACGATGCCGGAGGAGATTCGCAGGCTTGTCAGCGCCTCCCGGAGCCTCTGGGCCACGGACAGCGCGATCCCCGAGGAGATTGCCGAGTACAACGCCGCCGCCGGTCATCACGAGCATTGGGTGGAGAAGTATTGCACGCTGCTCGGCACGACGCTGGCGGGCGTGGTCAGCTACGAGGATCGGGTCGCGGTGAACTACCTGCGGTCGCGCCCGGACGTGCTGCCGGAGCGGATCGGCTGCATCGGGCTCTCGGGCGGCGGTAATCGCGCGGCGCTCCTACAAGCAACCTGCGACGGGATCGCGGCGTCAGCAATTGTCGGGCTGATGAGCACATACGAGCAATTGCTCGATCACAATATGTCGCACACCTGGATGTTCTTCCCTCACGGCTGGGCGCGCGAGGGCGATTGGCCCGATCTCGCCGCCAGTCGCGCGCCCGCGCCGCTGCTCGTCCAGTACGACGAGGATGACCACCTGTTTACCCCGGCGGGAATGCGCGCGGCGCATGCGCGGATCGAGGCGCACTATCGCGCCGTCGGCGCGCCCGACGCCTACACCGGCGCGTTCTATCCCGGCCCGCACAAGTTCGACCGGGTAATGCAGGAGGCGGCGTTCGCGTGGCTCGCTCATTGGCTCGCACCGGGTGAAAGACGCTGAGTCAACCCCCGCGCTCAGTGTGGGGCCGTGGGCCGCATGACTTGATCGATGGGTCGCGCCATCTCCACCTCCGTGGCCGGGCTCTCTTCTTTCTCCTCGCTGCCGCGCAAACTGGAGCAGACGATGGCGACCGCGCTGATGGCGGCGCTGAAGACGAACACCTTATGGAACCCCTGCATGAATACCTGACCGTTGATGCTCTGCGCGCCGGTCGCCGCGCCAGTGAAGAGGCCGGCGAGCAGTTGGTAGGACATGACGGTCGAGAGGATGACCATTGCCGTCGCAATCGCCAGCGTCTGGCCGCTGTTGAGCAGCAGCGTGCGCATCCCGGCGGCGACGCCCCGGCGATTCGGCGGCACGCTGCCCATCACCGCGCTGGTGTTCGGCGAGTTGAACAGGCCGTTCCCGGTGCCGAGCACGGCGAGCGCGATCCCCAATGTCGCGTAGGGGACGGTCACCGAGAAGCTCGCCATCCAGAGTTGGGCGACGAGCGTGCAGGCCAGCCCGATGGTGCTCAACCAGCGAGAGCCGTAGCGGTCGGAGAGGCGACCGGCAATCGGCGCGATTATCACCATCGTCCCGACCATCGGCAGGAGCTTGAGCCCGGCGATCAGAGGAGAGTTGTTCAGCACCGTCTGGAAATACCAACTGAGGATGAACATGGTCGAGCCGCGCGCCAGCGAGTTCAGGAGCAGACTGGCGTTGCCCGCCCAGAAGAGGCGGATGCGGAAGAGGCTGAAATCCATCATCGGCTGGGGCACGCGCCGCTCGATCAGGGCGAAGACGGCCAGGGCCAGGGCGCCGGCGACGAAGAGCGCGAGGGTGACCGGATCACCGGCCCGACCGCGCACGACGAAGGTCAGCCCGGCGAGGATGCTGGCGATGCCGAGCGGGAAGGTCACCATGCCGCCGATGTCGAAGTGCGCCGTCCGTTCGGGCTCGATCACCTCGTGCAGGCGCAGGAAGGCCCAGATAGTCGCGAAGACGCCGAACGGCACGTTGATGAAGAAGATGTAGCGCCAGTTGAGGAACTGGATAATGATGCCGCCCAAGAGGGTGCCGAGGATGAATCCGGTGGTGCCCGCCATCATGTTGAAGCCGAGGGCGACCCCCCGCTGCCGCGCCGGGAAGGCGTCGATCACCAGGGCGGTGCTGTTCGCGAAGAGCAGGGCGGCGCCGATGCCCTGAATGAGCCGGAAGAGGACGAGTTGCGGCCCCGACTGCGCGAAGCCGCACAGCACGGAGGCGAGCGTGAAGACGGCGAAGCCGAGGTTGTAGGGTCGCACGCGCCCCTTCATATCCGCCAGCCGTGCGAAGGGAAGCAGCAGGGCGGTAATCACCAGTTGGAAGCCGAGCACGATCCACATCACATCGACGACGGAGGCGTGCAGCGAGCGGGTGATGTCGGGCAGAGCGATGGTGAGGATCGAGCCGTCGATCGAGGCCATCAGGATGCCGATCGTCGTGTTAATCAGCACGACCCATTTGTATTCCAGCAGACCTCTGGACGTTGTGGCGGTCTCCATTACTCCCGATCCCCCTCGCTTGCTCCTCGCCATCTCCCGTGTCGTACGGATAGGCGTATCACTAGGGCATCGTACTATTAGCCCTTCTAAGGATAAGCCGCTCACGCTATTCCGACAAGGGCGATGATCGAATTGTTTGCATGCGATGATTTCGTCCGCACGCATGGCGCCCCGACAGGCCAACAGAGATTGGTGTCACGAGTATTTTTGGTGGTTGACAGGTAGCATAGAACAAGAAACACTGGCGCCGCCGAAGTCGATTTGCCCGGTTGCCACGGGATGCGCCTGGTGTTGCAACGATTGGATCCATGCAACGGCTTGCATCGCGAACCGTCGAGACGTACAGTGCTCAATCAGTAATCACCGTCGGCTTTTGTCACAACGGTCATGATGGATGATCCCCGCCGCCAGGGTGCGATACCATCGCGGTGCGTCGGGGGCAAGTCGTGAAAAGGGGAGCGCTATGGTTGTTGAATCGGCAGTGGCACACGCGGCGGCATACGACGATCCCATCGAACAGCAGGCCCTCGATCACGTCTGGATCCATTCCGCCAACTACGTCGAACTGGCGGAGAAGCGGGGCCTGCACGTCTTCGATCACGGCAAAGGGTGCATGCTCTATGACGTGCATGGCAACGAGTGGATCGACGGTATCGCCGGCCTCTGGGTCGTCAATGCGGGGCATGGCCGCCGCGAGATCGGCGACGCGATGGCGGAGCAAGCCGGCAAGCTTGCCTATGTCTCCGCCGCATCGTACACATCCGTCCCGGCCGTCCAGCTATCGGAGACGATCGCGGAGTTGACCCCCGGCGATCTCGAGCGCGTTTTCTTCTGCTCCGGCGGCTCGGAAGCGGTCGAGTCGGCCCTGAAGATCGCCAAGCAGGTGCAGGCGCTGCGGGGCTTCCCTAAGCGATATAAGATCATCGCCCGGCGCGGCTCGTACCACGGCGCGACGTTCGGGGCGATGAGTCTGACGACCGGCAACCGGCCGCAGGTCGAGCGCTTCTTCGGCCCGTTGATGGCCGGGGTCGTCCATGTCCCCTCACCGAACCACTACCGCAACGACTTCGATCTGGAAGGCGAGGCGGGCGACATCATGTGCGCCAACTGGGTGGAGCAGGAGATTATGTTCCAGGGGCCGGAGACGGTGGCGGCGGTGATCGGCGAGCCGATCTCCTCCGCGAACGGCGTGCAAATCCCTTCGCCGAAATACTGGCAGTTGCTGCGCGAGATCTGCGACCGGCACGGCGTGCTGCTCATCATGGACGAGGTGATCAACGGCTTCGGGCGCACGGGGAAATGGTTCGCGACCGAGCACTTCGGCGTCGTGCCGGACATCATGACGATGGCGAAGGGGCTTTCCAGTGGCTATGCGCCGATCGCCGCCGCAATCGTGCGACCGAGCGTCTACGAGATCTTCATGGAGGGTGACAACTCCTTCAATCACTTGTTGACCTTCGGCGGCCAGTCGGTCGCGGCGGTCGCGGCGATCAAGAATATCGAGATTATGAAGCGCGAGGGGCTGGTGGAGAATGCAGCCGAAATGGGCAGCTATCTGCTCAAGGGCTTGCAATCGCTGGTCGATACCCATCGCTCAGTCGGCGACGCGCGCGGCCTGGGCCTCTTGTGCGCGATCGAACTGGTCAGAGACAAGGAGACGAAGGAGAAATGGGGCAAGGATAGCCCGTTCATCAAGCGGCTCAATGAACTGGTCACCGAGCGCCGCCTGCTCAGCCGCGTCTGGGACGTGATCCACATCGCGCCGCCGCTCGTCGTCACGCGCGAGGAAATCGACCGGATCGTCGGCATTCTCGACGATAGCCTGACCATCGCGGAGCGCGAACTGGCGGTCTAGCATCCCGCAGAACATCGAGCGCGGCACGCGATACGGCAAGCACGAAGAGCGGTTCTCTTCATCGGGTAGCGGGGAGTGCGGATTCCCCAGGAATCTGCTCGTGCGCGTTGCCTTCACTCGCAGCCAACGCGATCAATTGGCTGACCGGGCAGGTGGTACACATGCGCGCCTTGCAGCGGTCGTTGTAGACGGCGATCAGCCCCTGCTGAAGCCGTCCGGTGCGGACGCGGAGGCCGCCCGAGCCGCCGAGTTGGTCGGTCATCGCGCGGGTGATGCTGTTGCCGCGTGTGGCGGGGTAGGCGTCCCATGTCTGCTCCGCCGCGCGCACGAGGGTCTCGTTCTCCGTCTTGAGGCCATAGATGAGACCGAAGGGGAGGACGACATTGACGGCAATCTCGCCCGCCCGATCCGCGCCGATCGGGCTCACATCGCCCGCGAGTAGGCGGGAAGGCGGGCGCAAGGTCTGCCGCAACGCGCGGACGATCAGGCGCGGCTCATCGGGGGAGGCGAGCAGCGGCGCGAGGCAGACGGCGATCAACCCCTCCGCCGCGCCGCCATTGGCGAGCAGTGCGGCGAGGGCGAGCAACCGCCGCGCCGGATGGTTCGCCGGTCGGACACGCGCCGTCTCCCACACGGCAGGCGAGAGCGCCGCCCGCCCGGTCGCCTGCCACATATCCCGTAAGCGATCACCATCCAGGACGAATGCGGGCGGAGCATCGCTCAGGAAGCCGCCCGTGCCGAGCAGGAACGCGGCGGCGGTTGCCTCGCGCGCGGCGGAAGGGGCAGCGAGGAGCGCGGTTTCGAGGGTGCGGAGCGGGAGCGCGGCGGCGAGTTCCGCCATCGGAGCGCGGTTCGCGCTGTAACCGAGGGCATCGAGGAGGGCGGCGTAGAGCACGTCACCGGGCGGCGCGGCGGCGAAGCGCGCCTCCATCGCCGCCGCTTTGAGGGCGAGCCGTTCGTCGCCCGCCCGACCGAGAACGCGCAGGAGATCCGCCGTACCCGTCGCGAGGAAGTCGCGGGCGCAGGGTGTATCTCCGAGGCCGCCGAGGGGCGCCGTCCCGGCAGGGAAGTCCGCGAGCGATCCCGCGAGCAGCGGCGCGAGGGCGAGCGTCGGCAAGGTGCGTCCGTCGCGCGTACGGCACGGCGTGCCGTCGTCTTCCAGTACGACATGGAGCACAACGGCATTATAGGCGGGGTCGAGGTGATGGCCGTGTACACGCCAGTCCGCCGCGCGACGGTGGATCTCCACCGCCCCCGTCTGCTCCTGCTCGCCGAGCACGATGCGCGCGTCCGCGAAATCCGGTCCGAACCCGGCAGACCACCGCCCCCGGTACCGCACGAGGAGCGACCGCCCATCCGTCGTCCGCCACGGCCCCGGCACGAACCACTGCGTCTGCCACACCTTCGCCAGCGTCAACTCAGGGATCATGGGAGTGAACCACAGAGACACAGAGAACACAAAGGAAGAGAAAGAGAAAGAGAAAAAGAGAAAGAGCAGGAACATCGGTAATCACGACGATTCTCCGCGAGTGTCATCCCTCAGAACCTTCCCTTTCTCCGTGTTTTCTCTGTGCTCTCTGTGTCTCTGTGGTTAGTCGTATCTCCCGTTAGCGGCGGTACGGGGGTACCGTGGGGAAGGAGTCGGTGGTGCGGGTGATGACGGGGAAGGCTTCGGTGCGGCGGATGCCGGGGCCGAGGGCGCCGGAGCGACGGAGCGGGCGGCGCGGCTCGCGCAGGATACCGCCGAGGAGCACCGTCAGCAGGCCGAGGGCAAGGGCGGTGATGAAGAGGGCGCGGAAGGCGTTGCGATCCATGATGATGCCGCCCGCGAAGAGGGAGAGGCTGCACACGGCGAGCACGCCATTGGTGAACGCGACGCCATCCGCGTAAGCATTCGGGGGGAGGATGTCGAGCAGCAGGCCGCTCTGCGCCACGGCGTTCGCGCCCATCGCCGCGCCGATGCAGACGAAGACAGCGATGAAGACGCGCGCGCGCGTGAGATCGCTCGTGAAGTGGCCGGCGATCGGGTCCGTCTCGTACAAGACGGGCAAGGCGATGGCGATCACCGCCGCGAGGGCGCGGCAGAGCGCGCCGAGTTGCAGCAGCAGCTTCGTCCCGGTGAGCCGGGCGAGAGAGCGCCAGAGATAGATCGTCACCGCGCGGGTGGCGATCACGGCGATGACGTAGATGCCGACCATATCCGCCGCGATGTTGAAGGTGCGGAGCGCGTAGACGACGAAAAAGGGCTCGGCGAGCGTCGCGGTCAGCGCGATGACGCGGAAGATCAGGTAGCGTCGGTAACCGGGCAGGCGAAGCAGAGCGGGCGCGGCGCGCAACCCGGCGAGCGGCGGGCGCGGCACGAGCGCGACGCGGCTGCTCCGCTCAGCCAGCGCAACGCTCAGGATTGCCACGCCGAGCAGGGCGATGAAGGCGATGAAGAAGAGATACAAGTATTCGCGCGGGAAGACCGGCCCGCGCACGAGCACGCGGCGCACTAGTACCGCCGCAAGCACCGTCGCGACCGCCCCCGCCAGTGCCTGCCAGCGGACGAGCCTGCCCCGGACGCCATTCGTGGCGATCCGCCCCGGTAGCCGCTGACCGACGAGCGTCGCGAATCCGCTCGCGCAGCCAACCAGCCCGTAGAGGATGAAGAAGGTGATGAGCAGCCGTTTCGCGGAGCCATCGACGCGGCCCGCGCAGACGAAGGCGAGCAGACCCATCGCGGCGGCGCGCAGCACGGCGCTTGTCACCGCCAGTGCGACGGTCCGCGCGCGGTTGGCAATCGCGCTCCCGGCGATCGCGCCCGGCAGCGCCCAGGAGAGTGCTGCGACGACCGGGACGAGGGCGACCAGCTTGTTGGAATCGCTGACACGCGCGACAAAGGCGGCGACGACCACCGAGGGGAGCAGGAGCGCGTCGGCGAACCCACTGAGCGCGGCGATTGCCACGCCGATGGGCAGGTTGCGGCGGAGGTCGGCGTCCCGGAGGTCAGGACGGGGCTGGAACCATGCCTGGATGCCGCCCCAGAAGTCCCCAAATGGATCGTGCGCCGGTCTGCTCGCCATCGCGGGCGCTACCGATACAGGCGCGTATTCTCCTTCCGGCGTTGCGAGGAGCGGGCCTGGCATCGGTGCGTGGCCGTTCAGTGCATCGGCGGCGGGCATGGGGCGGTCGGGAGCGATGGTGTCGGGTTGGAGAGCGGACCCTGTGCTGGCCTGCGTCGGATGCCAGGCATTCGCGACCAAAGAATCGTCGCGTAGCGCGGGCGGTAAAGCGCCTCCCGGTTCTCCCGGTATCCCAGTCTCCGCAGGGCCGTCGTTCATGCGGTGCTCATGCTCCTATACGCACGCGTGGTGCGGGAAAACCCCCCGGGCTGGCTCGCCGCAGTATACGTGCCGCGCCGATGCCGTGCAATTGGGTCGCCTATGGCGTCGCGCCAATCATCACCGCGACGGTCGCCTCGCGCCGGTTGCCGGCCCGATCGGTGGCGGCGACCCCGATGGTGTGCGGGCCGGGCAGCAACCGGCCATCCCAGAGGCCGAGCCAGGTATTCAGCGCGAGGTCCGGGCGGGGCATCAGCTCGCCCTGCTCCTGACCGTCTGCCAGCAGCACGACGCGGGCGACACCGTTCGGGCCGCTGTCGTCCGTTACCGTCGCCCGCACGGTCAGCACCGGGCGCGTCGCGTCCCCACTCGTCGGGGCGACGAGGGAGATGTCCGGCGGCGCGGTGTCGAAGCCGCCCGCCGCCCAGTAGAGGTCTGCCGCGAACCGGTGGCCCGCGTTGGAGAGATGAACATCGTCGAAGCGGACGAGCGTCAGCGTCTGCTCCTTGCCGCGTACCTTGTCTGCCAGTTCGACGACCTGTACGCCCTGCTGCGTCGCGGCGATCGCGCGGATTGCGCTGTTGAATCGCTCGACCCACCACGCATCGCTGCCCACGGCTGCGGGGTCGCCACCGAAGGGGTCGTAGACCGTCTGGATGAGCAGGGCGCGTGTCTGCCCGCCCTCGGTAAGCCGCGTGATGATCGTCGTCAGGTTGGTGCGGAAGGTAGCGAGCGCCGCCTCGCGCACCGGCGCATCCTTGCCGTCCAGCCGTTGCAAGTCATTGCCGCCGATACTCAAGAGGACGACTGCCTGCCGCCCCGCCGGTAGTCGCCCCAGTTCATCGAGCGCCTGGGCGATTTGCGGCTTGATTGGTGTTGGCGTCGGCGCACCGGCGGCGGGCGCGGGCGGCTGCGGCGGCGCGAGCAGCGTCCCGCTCGTTTCACCGGGGATGGCGACATTGACCGCGCGCAGGTTCGGCCCATACCGCCCGCGCATCAGGTCGGCCACCAGCCCGAATTCCCCCCGCTCCTCCGGCAGGCTCGCCCCGACCCCCGCCATCAACGAGTCGCCGACACCTAAGAGAAGCGCGGGGGCTTCTTGAGGACTAAGGACTAAGGACTGAGGACTAAGGAAAGACGCTGGCGCGGCAGAGGCTGTTGGCGCCATGAGTAATACAGGCATGAGGACGAAGAGAAGTGCCGACAGGATGCGTGCGCGCACTCTTCGTCGGCTCTCTTGACGGGTGTTCGGGAACGGAAAGATGTTCAATAGGTGCAGTGTTTGCATAGCAAAACCCACATAGTCCTTAGTCCTTAGTCCTCAGTCCTCGCGCCGCGAGCGCGCGCTGGAGGAGGGTGCGGGATTCGTCGTGTGAGAGGTTCGCGGCGGCATCGGCGGGGGGGAGGAGGAAGGTGTCCGTGTCGAGGTGTACCTGCCAGTCGTCCGTCTCGCCGGTCGCCTCCATCAGGAACCAGGTGACGTGGCGCATCTTCTGCTTGAAGGGGAAGAGATGCGTGCCGAGCGGCGCGACGATGCGTGTCTCTAGCCCTGTCTCCTCCAACGCCTCACGGATAGCCGTCTCCTCCAACGTCTCGCCTGCCTCGACATGCCCCTTCGGGAAGACAAACGAGCGGTCTTTGGCGCGCCGTAGCACCACCTGATCGCCGTGGAAGATGACACCGCCCGCCGCCGGCACCGGCGGCGTCGCGAGGAGGCCGAGCATCGGCGCGGGATCGTGGGCTATCGTGGCGCGCAGTTTCGCATACGTATCGGGCAGCAGCTCGGGCATCACCGTCGTCCGAGCGACGATCGGCATGAAGTTCGCGTCCCCCTGCCAGCGGGGCACGACGTGCCAGTGCAGGTGCTCCGCGACACCCGCGCCGGCCACCGCGCCGAGATTCAGGCCGATGTTCAGTCCATCGCACCGCAGCGTCGCCGTGAGGACGCGCGTTAGCCAGGGGAGGAGCAGGCCGATCTCGGTCATTTCCCCCGTGTCGAGCGCGTCGAGCGTCGCCACCTGCCGATAGGGGACGATCATGCAGTGGCCGGTGTTGTACGGGTAGAGATTCATCACGACGAAGGCGCGCGTGCCGCGATAGAGGACAAGGTTCTCGGCATCCCGCGCGGGATCGGCGGCGATGGCGCTGAAAATGCTCACCCCCGGCGACGTCGGGCGGCGTTCCCCGCCGACATAATTCATCCGCCACGGCGTCCAGAGTCGCTGCTGTCCCTCGTCCGTTTCCGCCATCTTCCCCGCGCGTCGCTTCCCGCTATCGTGCCGCAGCCGTCCTCCGCGCGAGTATAGCATGGGGGAGCGGAAGCAATGAGCAATGAGCAATGAGCAATGAGCAATGAGTGGAAGACGCCAGATGCCAAAGTCGTCCATTTCTGGCTGCCGAAACCTTCTCATTGCTCATTGCTCATTGCTCATTGCTCATTGCTCGTCGAGAGGAGATAGCAGCCGCATTCCGGGCGGTGGAAGCGGGGGGCGCGGTAGTCCGTGACGCGGTAGCCATGGGTGAGGGCATCGGTGAAGGCGGCGCGGGTCGCCATGCGCCAGGCGAGCGCGCGGGCGGGGTCGGTTGCTTTGACTGCCTGGATGTCGGCGGGGATTTCGATGCGGAGGCGGCCTAACCCCCCGCCCCCCTTCCCTCCGAGGGAAGGGGGAGAAGATGGGAAGGCATCCTCGTCCATGCGGAGCAGATAGGGCGCATCGAAGGACTCCGCGCTGACGAGCAGGAGGGCGGACGCGCCGGATTGCGCGGTGGCGAGGCGACCAAGGACATGCGGGGCGCGCAGGAGCCATGTGACGAGCAGGCGGTCGCTCGGCAGGCCGGCATTGAGCGCTTCGGGCATCGCGCCGTAGAAGTCGGGCAGATAGGTCTCGCTGATCACGCCGAGTTTGGCGAAATTGAGGTGCGCGTTCGCCGATTCGAGCGGGTCGAATGTCCAGGTGATCCGCTCCAGCCCCTGCGCGAGGACGGCATCGCGTTGCGCCATCTTCAGCCGCCAACCGGCGCCCGAGTGGCGATACTCCGGCAGCACGCCGAGCAGGTGCGAGTGGTGATAAGCGCCGTCCACACCCCAGGCGACGAAACTGAGCGCCATCCCGACGATCCGCTCGCCGTCCCACGCGCCGAGCACCGTCCCGCCCGCGTGGCCGATGGCGCGCAGGATGTCATACGGGATGATCTCCCGCTCGCTGCCGCCCCAGACCGCCGTCTGCAAGTCCTCGCAGGCATGGCATTCCGCGACGCTCTCGCACATGGCGATGCGCAGGTTGGGTGGCGTGGTCACGTGATGCTCACGATGCCCGAAAGGAAGCCCGATGCATTATTTGAGGGGTCGCCATTGGCCCTCACTCCCGGCGAGCGGCGCGCCCGTCTCAGGATCGAGGTCGCGATAGAGTCCATGATGCGCGTCGATCTGATGCCAGGTGCCGCGTGCCGGGTTCGGGTCCGGTTCATATTCGTAGCCATCGTCAGGATCGTACCAGATTCTTCGCCCGACTTCCCGCGCATTGCTCATGCGCCGTCGCCATGCTCGCCCTTCCGCGAAGGGTGGGAATTTGCGCACCGCTATCGGGCAAGCGGAGGAAGGATGACAAGATTATCGCCCGCTTCACGGATGACCGCTAAGGGCTCAGTGTGCCCGTCGGCGTGATGATAGCGTGCCGGAACGTCGAGGCGAATGCGGTAATATCCTTCCCAGATGTCAGGTTCCACAATCGTCCCGGTGGGTCGATCGACCGTCACACCGATGGGGTTGCCCCGCAGTGCAACGCGTGTGCCCGGCGTCAGCGCGTCGTTTTCCTCGATGGTGTCGGCATCCGCAGCGTGAGTATCCATGCCGCAAGTATACATCAGCGACTTATCGGGAGGCAGGTGTTGCCCATTTTCCGATTGATGTTTGCTCGGTCGTGAAGCGGGCGACGCGCTTCTCGTCCACGGTGATGCCGAGGCCAGGGGCATTGGGGTCGATGCGGAGCGCGCCGTCGGCGTAGGTAAGGCCGGTAGCGAGGTCCTCGCGCAGCATGACGGGGCCGACGAGTCCGTTCGCCACGACCGACCGTCGCGCCAATGCGAGTTGCACGCCCGCCGCCGTCGCAATCGTGCTCTCGACCATCGAGCCGACCATGCAGCGCAGCCCTGCCGCCTCGCAGACGGCGATCAGCCGTACCGCCTCGGTGATGCCGCCCGTCTTCATCAGTTTGACGTTAATCAGGTCCGCCGCCCGCAGTTCGACAATGCGCAGGCCGTCCCGCGCGCTGTGGACGCCTTCGTCCGCCATCTGCGCGATGCCGGTGGCGCGGCGCACCTCGGCGAGCCCGGCGAAGTCGTCGGCGCGGATCGCCTGCTCGATCCAGGCGGGCGCGGCGGGCCCGATAGCCTGGATGGCGCGGATAGCGGTCGCTGGGTCGCGCCACCCCTGATTGGCGTCCACCATCAGCGCGACCTCCGGCCCGACAGCCGCACGCACCGCCATGATCCGGTCCACGTCGTCCGATAGCCGCAGCGCGCCGACCTTCATCTTGATCTCGCTGTGCCCCGCCGCGACCGCCGCTCGTGCCTGCGCCGCCATCTTCTCCGGCTCGCCGATGGAGAGCGTCGCGTGCCAGACGAGTGCGTCGCGCACCGGCCCGCCAAGGAGCGTCGCGACCGATACGCCCGCGCGCTTCCCGGCGATATCCCATAAGGCGAGGTCAATTGCCGCCTTCGCGCTCGGCGCGCCCGTCACCAGCCCATCGAGCCGGGCGTGGATCGCCTCGCGGTGCAGGGGATTTTGGTCGCGCAGGAGCGGCAGGAGGTCATGCCGGAGCATGGCGTAGGCGCCTGCCCACGTTTCGCCCGTCACGTATGGGTCCGGCGTCGCCTCGCCCCAGCCGACGAGGCCATTGTTGGTCGTCAGCCGTACGAGGACGCTCTCGACGTGCGAGTAGGTGCCGTACGAGATGATGAACGGCGAAATGAGTGGCAGCCGCACCGCATAGCAGTCGATCCCGGTAATTTTCACGCGCGCCCCCGTCGCTTCGCGCTAACTCGTTCCCGGCACTGTACACGATCCCGCCCGCCGGAACGAGACTCCGGCCCTCCGTGGAGGGAGGGCCGGAGCAGATGCACTAGCGGCCGGTTGGCGCGGCGACGGGTGCAGAGACGCTGTTACCTGCGCCCGGCCGGGTGACCGGCAGCGGCTGCGGCAGTCCGACCGCGCTCGTCCCCGGCTGCGGGGGCGGCAAGGGCGCGACCGCAGCCGGGCGATAGGTATAGCCGCTCTGCTGGATGCCCACGCCGTTCGGTGTCGTCACCGCCACATCGACGGTGCCGGGCGCGTGGGCGGTGGTCGTGCAAGTCAGGCTGGTGCCGCCCCCGTTGACGAGGATACCGGTGCAGGCGCTGCCGCCGAGCGAGACGTTGGTCGCGCCGGTGAGGCCGATGCCGGTGATCGTCAGGAGGGTGCCGCCGGCCTGTGGCCCGCCGAGTGGAGAAATACCAGTGAGGGCGGGGGTGACCGCGATGCCGCTCTGGCTGCCCGTAATAGAGGATGTCACCGTGTCGGTTGCGGTGATACCGCGCCCCGTCCCGACGTTCAGAAGGGAGGCGGAGAAGGTGTGAACACCCTGATCGCCGGCGATGAAGGTGTAATCGGCGGGGAGCGTGGCGGTGGTGTTCGTGGTGGAGAAGGAGACGGTGCCGGTGTAACTCGTCGCGGTGTTGCCGCCGCTGTCCCTGGCGGTGACGGTGAAGGGATGTGGGACGCCCGCGACGGTCGAGGAGGGGAAGCCGGAGAGGGCGAGCGAGGCGGCGGGGCCGGGAATGTTGACGAGGTAGAAGGTGGCGGAGGTGGCGACGCCCGCTGTGGTCGCGGAGACAGTGTAGGAACCGGCGACCGTGTTGGCGGTGACGATGGGAGAGATCGCGAGACCATTGTCGTTCGTGGTCACGGTGGCGCTGCCGGTGAAGGTGCCGCTGGGGCCGAAGGGGGGCGGGGTGAAGGTCACGGAGACATGGGGAACGGGATTGCCGCTCGCGTCGGTAACGGTCGCCCCGAGGGTGTAGGGGAAGGCGGCCCCGATGATGGCGCTCTGGTCGCTGCCGTAGGTCGCGGTGATGTGCTTGGCGGCGCCTGCGGTATTGGCGAGTTGGAATAACTCGCTCGTTTGACCGGGGACGCTGACGAACAGGGCGTAACTCCCTTCAGCGGTGTTGGCGGTAAAGGTGGGCGCAGTGGCGTTGCCGCTCGCGTCGGTGGTAACGGTGGCGGTGGTGACGCCACCCGGGAAGGTGCCGCTCGCGCCGACGGTGGGGGCGGCGAAGGTGACGGCGGTGTTGCTCACCGGTGTGCCGAACCCGCTATCCGTGACGGTGACGGTGAGCGGCGCGAAGGGGGTGCCGACCGGCACACTCTGCGGCGACCCGGCGGCGGCGACGGTGGCGAGCGTGCGGGTGAAGGCGAAGGCCGCCCCGACACCGCTGTTGCCATAGTACGCGCCGATGAGGGCGGTGTTCCCGTCCCCGCTCAGCGCCACGGCATTGCCGAAGTCGCCCTGCCCCACCTCGCCGCTGCCGGTCAGCTTGCTCCCCTGCTGCGTCCAGCCCCCGCCGCTGCGCGTGAAGACGAACGCCGCCCCGACAGCGGTGTTGTCCTGGTACGCGCCGATGAGGGCGGTGTTGCCGTCACTGCTCAACGCCACGGCATAGCCGAAGTAGCCCGTCCCGGTCTCGCCGCTGCCGGTCAGCTTCTGCTGCTGCACGAGCGGGTCCACGATCAGCGGGTAGACCGCTCCCCGGTCGTCCACCCTGATGCGGATCGTGCTTCCATCCACATCCAGCCGCGCCGGGAGTGCCCGCCCCGTCGCGTCGGCGACTGTCAGGGCACCGTACCGCAGCTGGCCGCCACCCGGCGTCGTGAGGAGGATTCCATCGGCGTCATCCAGGGTCGCCGTTGCATCGGTCACATTCAGCGCGAGCACGAGGTCGCCCGTGCGCTCGGCTGCGGGCGGCGAGGCGAGGGTGAACCCTTGCTCGATGCCGAGGGGACTGTTGAGATACCACTCGGTGATATTACCCCGCCGATATTCGATGCGTGCGCCGTTCAGGGTAGGTGGTGCGGCGATCACGGGCAGCGGGGCATCACCGTAGCCGACAGCGGCGAGGCGCATTCGCCAGGTGTCGGATGCGGCCCCTGCCGGGTCGCCGGTGACTGCAACCCCGTCGGGCTGGAAGGCGACGGCGAGATGGTGGGCGGGATTGGCGGCGTGGAAGGCATCCGGTTGGTCGCCCTGGGAAAGGGCTGCATAATCGGCGGTCTGGTCCGCAGTGAGCGCGGTGGCGAAGAGGGGTGTCAGGCCGGTGGGGAGCGCCTGGCGCGCGGTCCGCGCGGGCATGGATGCAAGAGATGGGCGGGCGGGCGATGGCGCGGGATGCGAGGCGAGAGGCCCCGCGCCCACGACGAGTACGAGCAGTCCGGCGAGCAAACAATAAAGTGCCCACCGCGTGGCATATGCGTATCCCATTCCCCCACTCCCATCCCGTTACCGAGCGTTCCCTTGTTCAGCGCCTCAACAGTGTACAGACCCGCGAATCTTTGTGTCAAGTCGCCAAAATTATTCCACTCATGGTTTAGTGTGATTCCCCGGTTATCTACGGGAGCGGGAGCGCCGCACGCGGTATCTCGCGTTGCAAGACGACGAAGGGCGGCTGCCCCTCACTGAAGACGAAGCCGGGATGCAGGTATCGCCAGCCGCGCCGCTCGTAGATCGCGCGGGCGCGGATATTCGTCACCTCGCTGGAGAGGAGGGTGCGCGGGCAGGGCTGGGCGGCGAGCAGCGCGTCGTGCAGCGCGCCGCCGATGCCGCGCCCGCGATAGGTGGGGAGGACGGCGAGTTCGACGAGCACCCAGGCGTCCCGGAGCGCCGGGTGGTCCGCGCCGACCTGAGCGGCGACCCGGTCGTGCCACCACTGGCCCGGCTCCGTCCGCGCCCCGAACCCCATGCCGATCACCGCGCTGTCGCCGATCGCGACGCAGCCCCGAAAGTCCGGGTAGCCCGCGTAGCCGCTGACGAAGGCATGGGACATTTCCCACGCGCGCTCCCACGTCTCGGTATAGACCCGTACCGCCCCGTGCAGGAGGAAGGAGTCGCCATCGAAAGGATGAATCGCGTAAGGAATTGTCGATTCGATTGCCGCACCTCCCGATTTTGCGTCGCTCATATCGTAGCAGATGCCCTACCCTGATAGAGTATGCGCGGCGTGTGGCCTGAGCAATCGGAGGGGGAAGCAGCGACGATGGCGAAACAGATTGTGGCAATTGGTGGCGCGGGTCTCTCGGTGGAACCGGATAGTTTACTGCTGGAAAAGTACATGTTCGGATTGGCGGGCGTGCCGACGCCGAAAGTTTGCTACCTCGGCACGGCGACTGGCGACCGACAGGAGGGGATCGACCGCTTCTACGACGCGGCGGGCCGGCTCGACTGCACGCCGACCCATCTCTCGCTCTACAAGCCGTCCACGAACGACCTCGCCGGCCTGCTGCTCGATCAGGACGTCATCTACATCGGCGGCGGCAGTACGAAAAACCTCCTGGCGCTCTGGCGTGATTGGAGCGTGGATCGCATCATGCGCGCCGCGTGGGAGCAAGGGATCATCCTCGGCGGCGTCAGCGCGGGCTCGATCTGCTGGTTCGCACAGGGGACGACCGACTCGCTCTTTGGCCCGTTGACACCGATCGACTGCCTCGGCTTCCTGCCCGGCAGCAACTCCCCGCACTACAACAGCGAGCCGGAGCGCCGCCCCACCTACCATCGGCTGATCGGCAGCGGCGCGATGCGGGACGGCTACGCGGCGGACGACGGCGTCGGCCTACACTTCATCGACGACCGCCTGCACACCATCATCAGTTCCCGCCCGGACGCCCGCGCCTATCGCGTCGAGCGCAACGGCGACGGCGTGACCGAGACGATGCTCATGCCGACCTATCTGGGCGATGCAGCAACGACGTAATCAGCGGAGAGCGCACGAAAAAGGAGCGAGATGCTGATGCTCGCTCCTTCTCGCTTCGATTGCTGGCGCATTCCCAGTGTTGAAGGGCATCGGTGTGCCGCTCAGTTCGTCGCCGACCGTGCCGCCATGATCTCCTCATAATGCTCTTGACCATATCGCACGGTCGTCGCGGCGGCGGGGCTTGCATCCGCACTGTTGTTGAGCGCCGCGCCCGCCGTCATCTGCTCGAAATGCTCCGGCGCGTAGCGGGGCAGGTAATCGGTGGCCGGGCTGGGCGCGGCGACAGCGAAGAGACTCACATTCGCTGCGGACATCGCCTCGAAGTGCTCCTGCCCCATCCCATTCCCGGCAAGGATATGCACCGGTGCGGCGACGCTGAAGAGTGTGACATCGCTCATCGCGGCCATCTGCTCGCAGTGTTCCGGCGCGTAGCCGGTGCAGGGCGAGATGGCGCTGGCGTTGACGGTGGCGACGGAGGCGACGGAGAGGAGGCCGGCGAGGAGGGTGACGAAGGCGAGTTTGCTGTTGCGTGTCATTGGATTTCTCCCTTTCTGTGCGGCTGCATGAACGCTCATGCATCATGGTCACAGCATAGGGAGCGACGGCCTTCCCGCCTTCGACTGAATGGATTATTCGCTTCGCGCCGTCTGTTGACGGCGCGATACGTCGAATTGATTAGTGCCTGCGGGAATGATGCGCAGATCAGGCGAGGCCGTGGCGGAGGGCGAAGGTGGCCGCTTCGGTGCGATTCTGCGCGTCAGTCTTGGTGAGGATGTTGCGCACATGGACGCGGACGGTGTGCTCGGAGAGGAAGAGGGCGGTGGCGATCTCGCGGTTGGTCTGCCCGGCGACGACGAGACGCAAGACCTCGACCTCGCGCGGAGAGAGGCCAGCGGGATAGGTGGGTGGAGCGTCCGCGCGGGTAGCCAGTCGCGCGGCGAGAGCATCGGCGCGGGTAAGGGCAGGTTGTGCGCCGAGGGGGGTGCAGATCGCGCGAGCCTCATCGAGGAGTGCCCTGGCGTCTGCCGCCTCACCCGTCGCGATGCGTAACTCCGCCATCGCGAGGAGCGTTAATGCGCGCTCGTACGGGGCGGCGCAGGCGTCGGCGAGGGCGAGGGATGCGTTCAGATGGATCGCCGCATCGTCATATCGTCCGGCATCGGTATCCAACTCGCCGAGGAGGCGGTGTGCGGCGAGGAGGGCGAGCGGCTGGCGCGGCTCGGTCGCGTGGATGAGCGCCTGAGTTACATGGTGATATGCCTGTTCGCTGTCACCTGCCGAACGATGATACGTCGCCCACAATGCCTGCCCCTCGGATTTACCGAGGAGAGAGCCGCTCCAGTCGAGCCAACGGTCGTGCGCCTCCAACCAATCCCGCGCGGTCGGCAGATCGCCCGCGTCGAGGGAGAGAGATATCGCCAGTCGTTGCAGTGGCTCAACTGTTTGGAAATAGATGTTTCCCGGTTCGGTCTGTGGCCCATGTGGAAGCCGCTCCTGCACATACTCCGAGGCACGTTCGCGCTCCCCCTGAGCATGGGCGAGGTGGGCAAGCAGGGCAATCGCTACCGCCCTCGCCGACGGATTGAGACGATCGACGGTGAGGTGGCGTGTCTCTTCCCAATGCCCCTCGATAACCTGCAGTGGCAAGCGGGCGGAAGCAAGGCGGGCTTCTGTCTCGCCCTCACCGCGCGCCCACGTCTCCTCCACTACTGCTTGCATGCGTCGGCGCTCCATCACATCATCCGCCCGATAGGGCAGCACGATCCACAGGAGCGCGCCGAAATGTGTGAGGCCGAACTGACGCAGATCGCCCATCGCGCGGAAGATAGCCCGTGCGGACAAGAATGCTTGCCATGCCGCGTCCGGTTTGCCGAGATGGGCATGGGCGATGTACAAGCCCCAAAGAACGTCCGCGTCAGCCGGACTCGCGAACTCATCTCCCGATTGCGCGAGATGCTGTTCGCCGATGGCGCGGGCGCGGGCGAAGCGCCCGGTATCTGCGAGTGAGGAGAGGAGGACGCTGCGCGCCATCCGCGCGTCGACGATGTCCATCCCGCCACGCCAACCCGGCTCGGTAGGGGGGAACGCTTCAAGTGCCACGACTGCTGCCTCCAGCCGGGGCAGACCCTCCTCGTAGTTCCCGGAGAGGCAGCGAAGATGCCCTTGGAGATACGCGATCTGCGCGGCCAGTACGGGGTCGCCCGCCCCCTCCGCGAGCGGTGCCGCTTCGTCCAGGCGGGCGATACCACCCCGTGGGTCCGCGACGCGGCGGAGGGCTGCGAGGCGATAGAGTAGCCAGCCGCGCGCCCCCGCGTCCGCTCCACTGCCTTCCATCTGCGCGAGTGCCGCTTCGAAGCGATCCGCCGCCGTCAACCAGGCGTACGCCCGTTGCGCCCGCTCCCCCGCAGTGACGAGCCACCCCGCCGCCCGCCCATCGCCCGCTTGCTGGTAATGATACGCGACGGCGTCCGGGTCGGGGCCGAGGAGCGCGGCCAGTGTCTCGCCCGCTTGCCGGTGCATCCGCCGCCGTCGCGAGGGCAGGATGCCTTCGTACAGCGTCTCCCGGATTAGGGCATGAACGAACCGCGCCTGTCTGCCGTCCGGGGTCTCCTCCATCAGATGCGCCATCGCTGCCTGCTCGACGACAGCCGACAGCGTCTCCTCGCTCTCCCCGGCCACGGTGGCCCAAACACCGAGCGGCACCTCTTGTCCGATCACCGCCGCGACCGCGAGTAGGTGATGCGCCGCCTCCCCGAGCCGGTCCACTCGTCCCTCGATGACTTGCCGCAGCAGGGGCGGGACGGCGACATGGGCGGTCTCTCCCAGCGTCCACCGGCCGCCCGTCTCCCGGAGGGTCCCGGTCTCTTCCAGTGTCCGCAGCACCTCGGTAACGAAGAGCGCGTTCCCCTCAGCGCGCTCCTGGAGGTATGCAACGAGGCGCGGCTCGTCTTCTATCGATAGGCGATAACGCCCCCCTACCAGCGCATGTACCGCCGTATCCGACAACCGCCCGAGGTCGAGACGCGCCGCACCGGCCTCGCGCACGAGCAGGGGCAGCAGTGCGGCGAGCGGGTGGCGGCGCGTCAGCTCGTCCGCGCGGTAGGTGACGATCAGCAAGAGTGACATGGCCGAGAGATGCCGGGCGAGGAAACGGAGCAGGTCGAGGCTGGCCGGATCTGCCCAATGGAGGTCGTCCAGCAGGAGGACAAGCGGGCGTGTGGCGGCGACTGCGGCGAGGAAGTCTCGCACGTCAGTGAAGAGGGCGGTTTGACTGGCGACAGCGTCGAGCACGCCGCGTCCGGCGAAGGGAGCCGGGAGGGGCGGCACGCCATCGTCCGGTCGATAGCGGGCGAAGAGATCGAGCCACGGGCCGTAGGGCGGCGTCTCGGTCAGGTCGTAGCAGTGGCCGGTGAGTATCAGCGCACCGGTGTCCGCCGCCTCCCGGCAGACGGTATCCGCGAGGGTCGTCTTGCCGATGCCCGCCTCGCCGCCGATCAGCGCCAGACGACCATGCCCGCCGAGCGCGGCGGCGATGTGGTCGCGCAAGACGCGCAATTCCCGTTCGCGCCCGGCGAGCAGGGGTGTGCCGGCGTGGTCAGCGGGAGCGGACGTAACGCACCTCCCCGAATTGACGACCATCGCTATCCTGACATCCGATTGCGCGCGAGTATATCACCGCAATCGGCGTGACCGGACCCCTGCGAAAATGTGCCAGGGAAAATCAGCCCGGCCCGTGGACGCCATGCCGACAATCAGTCGCGATAGGCCCGCCCGCGCGGCAGGACACGGAGAATGATGATCTCATGTCGGCTGTCGTCTGGGGCGAAACGGATACGCCAATCGCCGACGCGCAAGCGCCACTCATTGGCGCTTCCCTGCAACTTGCGTATATCGCCCGTCCATGGTCGGATCGCCAGGCCATCTATTGCGTTTCGGAGATGCCGTCGTGCATCTGGTGGAGTGTGTTCGATCTCCTTTATCGCACGAGGAGTGATGAGGACGATCCAGACGTCCCCCGCGTTACTCATCCAGTAATTCTGCGCGTACTTCCTTCCAGGGGCGCGCTTCGCCGCGCTGATATTCCTGCCAAGCCTCTGCCGCGCCCGCATCTTCTTCAGGCGTAGAGGGCTCGTCATCGATCGGCGCATCCATCAATGCCTGAAGAAATGGATCGCGCTTCGCGGCCCGCACCATTTCGAGATGGCGCAACACCTTCTCCAAATCGCTCTCTGGCAATTCGTCAATGATCCGATGCACGTCTTCCTTGATACTCATTACGCATCCTCCGTATCGCTCCCCCTCTCCATCGCCGTACAAACCTCTCTGTTCCTCGATCTATGGGCGATGGCTCCATACGAGAGGGGGCCGGGGGTGAGGTCCCTAATCCGCCGCCGCGCTCCCGCTTGCATTGATCGCGTGCCAGACCTTCTCCGCCGTCAGCGGCAGGTCGAGGTGCTGAATGCCGAAGGGCTCCAACGCGTCCATCACGGCGTTGGCGATCGTCGGGGTCGCGGCGACGGTTGCCGCCTCGCCAATTCCCTTGACGCCGAGCGGGTTCAAGGGGGAGGGCGTCTCCGTCCGGTCCGTCTGGAACTGCGGGAAGAAGCCCGCGACCGGCACGGTGTAGTCCATCAGCGAGCCGGAGATCAGTTGCCCCTGCTCGTCGTACACCACTTCCTCCCAGAGCGCCTGGCCGATGCCCTGCGCGAGGCCGCCGTGTACCTGCCCGGCGACGAGCATCGGGCTGACGACGCGGCCGCAGTCATCCACCGTGAAGTAGCGCTGGAGCGTGACATCGCCGGTCTCCGGGTCTACTTCCACGACAGCGATGTGCGCGCCGGAGGGGTAGGTGAGGCCCGGCGGCTTGAAGAAGTCGTTCTCTTCCAGGCCGGGGTTGATGTCGTTCGGCAGTTTGTCGCTGTACGCCACGGCGGCGACTTCCGCCAGCGTCTTGACGCGGTCCGCCGCGCCCTTGACGCTGAATCGGCCGCCGGAGACCTCGATATCCTCGGGGGCGGCTTCGAGCATATGCGCGGCGATGCGACGCGCCTTCGCCTCCACTTTGTCGAGCGCCATGACGAGCGCCGAGCCGCCGGTGACGAGGCCGCGGCTGCCCATCGTCCCCTGCCCGATCGGTGTGTTGCCCGTGTCGCCGTGGCGGACGGCGATCTTATCGAAATCGACGCCGAGGCGGTCGGCGACGATCTGCGAGAAGGTCGTCTCCTGCCCCTGGCCGTGGGGCGAGATGCCCGTCATCACGGTCACGGCGCCCGAGGGCTCGACGCGCACCGAGGCGCTCTCGTACGGCCCGAAGCCGCACATCTCGATGTAGGAGGCGACGCCGATGCCCATGTAGCGCCCCTGCTGGCGCAGCTTCGCCTGCTCCGCGCGCAGACCCTTGTAGTCGGAGATTTCCAGCGCCTTATCGAGCGAGCGTTCGTACTCGCCGCTGTCATAGGTCAGACCGGTCGGCGTCTTGTAGGGGAAGGCGTCGGGCGGGATGAAGTTCTTGCGGCGCACCTCGGCCGGGTCCAGGCCGGTGGCATCCGCGACGCTGTCCATGATCCGCTCGATGTAGTAGCAGGCTTCCGGCCGCCCCGCGCCGCGATAGGCCGCGACCGACATCGTGTTGGTGTGCACGCAGGTGACATCAACGGTAATGTTCGCGATATTGTACGTGCCGACGGCCATCTGCGCGGTGAGGACCGCGAGACCCGCCGCGAGCGGGTACGCACCGATATTGCTGGTGATCTTCTCCTTGAGGCCGAGCACCGTGCCGTCCTTGCGCGCGGCGACCTGCACCTGAATATTCTGGTCGCGCCCGTGGTTCGTCGCCAGCATGTTCTCCGCGCGGGACTCGATCCACTTGACGGGCCGCTTCAACTCGCGCGCAATCGCGGAGATGATGACATCCTCCGGGTACGCGCCGATCTTCACCCCGAAGCCGCCGCCGACTTCCGGCGCGATGACACGCACGTCCGACTCCGACATGCCGATCACGCTTGCGATCGTCGAGCGGACGCTGTGCGGATTCTGGTTGGAACTCCAGACGGTCAGCGCGCCCTGCCAGGCGTCCCATGTGGCGGCGACCGCGCGCCCCTCCATCGGCACGGCGGCGAGGCGCTGGCTGACGATGTGGAGATCGAGGACGATGCCGTCCTTCTCCGCCTCGGCGAAGGCGGCCTCCACGTCGCCGCTCTTCTTTTCCCAGTGCAGGCCGATGTTGCCCGGCTTGTCGCCGTAGAGTTGCGGCGCGTCTGCGGCCATCGCCGCTTCAAGCGTCGCGGCGACGGGAAGCGGCTCCCAATCTACCTCGATCATGTCCACGGCGTCGCGCGCGGTATACATATCCGTGGCGACCACCGCCGCGACCTGCTCACCGACGTGACGCACCTTGCCAACAGCGAGGGGATACTGCTGCTCGTGCTCGGTCTGCCCCGACTGCTCCTCGGCTGACTCTTCCTCGACGCTGCCGCCCTCGCCACCGCCGCCCGCCATCGGGCCGGCCATTTTGCGCATCTGCTCGCCGGTGAAGACCGCGACAACGCCGGGGTGGGCGAGCGCGGCGGAGGCGTCGATGCCATTGATGCGGGCGTGCGCGTACGGGCTGCGGAGGATGGCGCAGTGGAGCATCCCCGGCATCTGGATATCGCCAACATACGTGGATGTGCCGGTGATGAGCCGCGGGTCTTCCTTGCGCCGTACCCGTGCCCCAACATAGTGCGAGTAAACCACGTCACGTTCCTTCCTGTTCCCTGTGCGGGTACGCCGATCGCTGATGTCGATGCTGCGGGCAGTATACTACGGCCCGAACCCCTCCGGCCCCCCTCATGCCCTTTGCGATGCGTCCGTTACTCGTTATGCGTGACGCTTTCCGTCGATCAGCGCGAGCACGTCGGCGGGAGTCTCGGCGACGGCGTCCGCGAGGGGCGCTAAGTCGTCGGCGTGATTCGGGCCCCAGGCGGCGCCGATGCCGGTCATCCTGGCGGCGCGGGCGGCGATCATGTCGTGCGTGCTGTCGCCGATGTACCAGCAGGCGGCGGGCGGCAGATCGAGCAGTCGGGCCGCGTGCAGGAGCGGATCGGGGTGCGGCTTGTGCCGCGCGGTGTCGTCCTCCACGACGACGGCGGACATCTCCCGGTCGAGCAGGAAGCGCGCGAAGGAGGGCGCGGCGGAGAGGCGTGCCTTCGAGGTGACGATGCCCATTGGGATGCCGCGCGCGTGGATCGCCGCCAGCAAATCGACGATGCCGGGATAGACGGTCACGAATGCGTCGTGGTTGGCGAGCATATAGGTGCGGTAGGTAGCCAGCAATGTCGCGCCGCTGCCCGGCGCGATCCGCTCCAACTCCGCAGCCAGCGAGCGCCCAATGGTCGGGATAATCTCCTCGCGCGACAGCGGCGCGCCGAGATGCGTCTCCGTCGCGTGCTGGAACGACCGGACGATCAACTCGATGCTGTCGATCAGCGTGCCGTCGAGGTCGAAGAGGACACAGTGGGCAGTGGGCAGTGGGCAGTGGGCAGAATACGGATGCGCCACGCTCGCCGGTTTCTGCTCACCGTTCACTGCCCACTGCCCACTACCCACTGCTCACTCCAAAAAATCCTTCAGCGACTTGGAGCGGGAGGGGTGGCGGAGTTTGCGCAGCGCCTTCGCCTCGATCTGGCGGATGCGCTCGCGCGTCACGCCGAACTCGCGGCCGACTTCCTCCAAGGTGCGGCTGTTGCCGTCGTCCAGCCCGAAGCGGAGGACGAGCACCTGCCGCTCGCGGTCGGAGAGGTTGCCGAGCACCTTGTCCACCTGCTCGCGGAGCAGGCCGCTCGTCGCGCCATCCTCCGGGGCGATGGCGAGGGTGTCCGGGACGAATTCGCCGAGGTGGCTGTCCTCCTCCTCGCCGATCGGCATTTCGAGCGAGACGGGCTCCTGCGAAATCTTGATGATCTCGCGCACCCGCTCCGCCGGGATGCCCATTACCTCCGCGATTTCCTCGCTCGTCGGCTCGCGCCCCTTCTCCTGCAGCAACTGACGGGAGGTGCGGATCAGCCGGTTGATCGTCTCCACCATATGCACGGGGATGCGGATCGTGCGCGCCTGGTCGGCGATGGCGCGGGTGATCGCCTGACGGATCCACCACGTCGCGTAGGTGCTGAACTTGAACCCTTTGAGGTACTGGAACTTCTCCACGGCGCGGATCAGCCCCATGTTCCCTTCCTGGACGAGATCGAGGAGGGTCATGCCGCGCCCGACGTACTTCTTCGCCACGCTGACCACCAGTCGCAGGTTCGCCTCGACCAGCCGCCGCCGCGCTTCGTCCCCGTCCGTCTTGATCCCCGCCCAGTGGGCGGCCAGCGCGTCGTGCCGCGCGTCCCACTGCACGCCGGCGTGGTCGAGGCGCATGTCGCGCGGGATGATCTCGAAGTGCATCAGAATCGGCTTGGACGACCGCTGCCACCGCTTGGCGCGCTTGACTGGCGGCTGGTGCATCAAGGACTCGCACGCCTCCGCGACCTCGTCCACATGCGGCCACGGGCGGTTCAGCTCGATCGAGTGGCGCAGCGTGTCCGGGAAGAGCGGCAGCGGCAGCAGGCAGTACTCCAGCAGCCGGGCGCGCAGCGTCTCCTCGGTCTCAGCGACGCTCCAGCCGTGCGCCTTGGCGCAGGCGGCGAGCGACCCCTCCGGCAGCGAGTTGAGCGGCACGACGCCGTCGAAGACCTCGTTGCGCTGCATCGGCGGCGGCTTCTGACGGATCTCCTCGTAGAGCGTCGAGATCATGTGCCAGTTGGCGACGAGGTCGTCGTAGAGGCAGCAGGCAAGCAGGCTGGGGGAGGGATCGATGCCGGCGAGCGAGTCGCGCATCTTTTGCTCCTGCCGCACGAGGTAGACACCCATCTCCATGCGCCGCGCAAGGTCCTGCTCCTCCTCGCCGGAGAGGAGCGGCACGCGGCCAATCTCGCGCAGGTACATGCGGACGGGATCGTCGGTGCTGATGCCAGGGAGGTCCGCGTCGGAAATCTCAACCGGCGCGGGCTTGCCGCTCTGCGGGTCGGGGACCGCCGCGCTGTCGAAGACGCGGACCCCCTGCTCGCTGAGATAGGAAATCAGTTGATCGGTCACCTCGATGCTCTGCTCGGGCGTCGGCATGACCGCGAGGACATCATCGTAGGTCGCGTATCCCTGCTCGCGGAAGCGGACGATCTTCTCATCCGCGATGAGCGCTTCCATATCGCGGTCGATGACGAGATCCGCCGGCAGTTCGTCCAGCCCGTCGCCCTCAGGTTCGGCGTCCGGCGTATCATCGTCCGGCAGGGCGTCGAGCGTATCGGGCGCGTCTTCCAGATCGTCCACGAGCAGATCGTCCTCGTCGTCCACTGAGGCGGACGGCGGTGTCTCTGCGTGGTTGTGCGCGTCGAGGCGTCGCGGTGTTCGGAGTGGATCGTCAATCACGTTCGTGGGGTCTCCAAGGCAAGTACCGAGTACCGAGTATCAAGTTGTGAGTAACGAGTAGCGGGGCGCTGCCCGTCTCATTGTGAAGAGACGTTGGACGTGTCGCATGATTCTTCGTCCCCGTCTTCTCAGGTGGAACCTTCTACTACACCACACACCGGAATGCAAGGAAAAGGAGCGGGTATCGTCGTCTGTCCGTACATCCGGGTGCTGGCGCAGCATAGCACGGGCGCGGTGCGATGGGAAGGTTGGAGAACAGTTCGGAGTTCGGGGTTCGATGTTCGAAGAAGGGGACTTCGAATCTTCCTCTCCGAACTGCGAACATCGAACATCGAACATCGAACGCTTTTCCGCATGGAATAGGTAATGCAACGGTAAGGAGCCGATGGTACACTCGCTTCCAGACAGCGGGGTTTGGCGCGCATATCGTCCTGCGCACTCCGAACTCCGACCTTCGAACGCTGATCCCAGGAGGCTCCTATGATCTTCAAAGCCCTGACATCCGCCCGGACGAACCGCGCCGCCTATGGCGACCGGCTCCCGCCCGGCCAGACACTGACCGATAAGTGGCCCGTCCTCCACTACGGCAGCATCCCGCGCTACGATCCTTTCCGGTGGGACTTCACCATCACCGGCCTCGTGGCGGAACCGGTGACGTGGAAATTCGACGAGTTCCGCGCCCTGCCGCACGCCGAGATCACGGCGGACATGCACTGCGTCACCCGCTGGAGCACCTTCGACAACCTCTGGGAGGGCGTCAGCACCAAGGAAGTCCTTTCGCATGTGACGCTGAAGCCGGAAGCCAAGTTCGTCCTCATTAAGTGCGATGGCGGCTACACGACGAACATGCCCCTTTCTGTCTTCGCGGACGACGACTGCCTCTTCGCGTGGCGCAACAACGGCGAGGACATCTCCCCGGCGCACGGCTGGCCCCTGCGCCTCGTCATCCCGAAGAAGTACGCCTGGAAGAGCGCCAAATGGGTGCGCGGCATCGAGTTCCTGCCCGAAGACCGCCTCGGCTTCTGGGAAAAGTACGGCTACCACAACGACGCCGACCCCTGGAAGGAAGAGCGCTTCGCGTAGCGAGCAGACAGCAGGCAGCGATTGGGACACCGCTACGGTTGCTCCTTCTCGTTACTCATGACTTATTGCTTGCCATGATATGATAATGTGGTTGGCAACGACATACAGCGATGAGTAGGGTGAGCGATGATGGAACAACGATGAACAGCGGTGGCTATCAACGTGATGCTGATAGTCCGGGCTTTCGATTCGCTCACCTTCTCGGAAACCGCTGTCACGGCCTACACAGCCATTACGGCAGGAACGCGCGGCACGCGATGAGCACTATTCCATAACCTCCGGACATACATCGTCCATTGGTTAGGTGGTCTGCGGATCGCTTGTATGCGCGTGCGCGGGTGAGCGAAATGATCGACATCAAGAAATACCCCCGGACTCCCCATGTGGAGGGGTCCGGTATCCAACGCGGAGACGACGATCTCACGACCGTCCCGTTCGATGCATTGGTCGGGCGGCATCTCGTCGTTACCGAGAAAATGGATGGGGCGAACTGCGCCATCCGCTTTACCGCCGAAGGCGAACTTCTGCTGCAAAGCCGGGGGCATTATCTGGCGGGAGGGGCACGAGAACAGCAGTTCCACCTGTTCAAAGCGTGGGCACATCGGTATGCCGGTGATCTGCTCGATGTGCTCGAAGATCGCTATATCATGTATGGGGAATGGCTCTACGCGAAGCATTCCGTCTTCTATACGTGCCTTCCCCATTACTTCCTGGAGTTCGACATCTATGACACGGTAGAGGAGGTCTTTCTCTCCGCAAAGGCCCGACGCGCTTTACGTACCGCCATGCCATTCGTTGACTCCGTTCGGGTACTCCATGAAGGTACGATACCGTCACTCCGCACGCTGATCGACTTTGTGCAGACATCTCCGTTTATCGGCGCGGATGTCGTCGAACGGCTCAAAGCAGCGTGTCAGGAACGCGGCCTTGATGCCGATCTAGCGCTCCGCCAGACCGATACGAGCAGGCTGATGGAGGGGCTGTACATCAAGGCCGAAGA
>JBPCMC010000244.1:0-3211 GCA_051002645.1 Thermomicrobiales bacterium | reverse complement strand
ATCATCGAGGCGATGAAGATCATGAACGAAATCCAGGCCGAGCGCGGCGGCATCGTCGAAGAACTGCTCGTCTCCAACGGCCAGCCTGTCGAGTACAACCAACCGCTCATCCGCCTCACGTAGATGGAGAGTAGCCAGTAGCCAGTAGCGAACACAAAGTATCTTAACATGGCCGCTTAACAATGCGTGATGCCGCTCCGTACTGACTACTGGCTACTGACTACTGGCTACTGACTACTGACCACCGGGAGGTCGGTGTGCCGCTTGTCACCGTATCCGAGATCACCGCCTACCTCAAAGAACTCTTCCAGATCGACCCGGTGCTGGCGGACATCTGGGTGCGCGGCGAGGCATCGAATGTCTCCCGCCCCGCGTCCGGGCATCTCTACTTTTCGCTCAAAGACCCCGATGCGGCCCTGCGCTGCGTCTGCTTCAAGCAGCAGGCACGCTATCTCTCGTATCTCCCCGATGAAGGCGATGCCGTCCTCGCCCACGGCCGGATCGGCATTTATGAGGCGAGCGGCCAATATCAGCTCTATATCGACCTCATTCAGCCGGACGGCGTCGGCCTGCTCGCGGCACAGTTCGAGCGGCTGCGAATGCAGTTGGAGATGGAAGGGCTGTTCGATGAGGCGCGCAAGCGGCCACTGCCCGCCGCGCCGCGCTGCATCGGCGTCGTCACCAGCGCGTCCGGGGCCGTCTGGCACGATATTCAGACGGTCGTCGCGCGCCGCTATCCCCTGACGACGCTCCTCCTCTCGGCTGCATCGGTGCAAGGCGGCACCGCACCCGCCGAAATCGTGCGCGCGATAAGCGATCTCCAGGCCGATGGCCGGGCCGATATCATCATCGTCGCGCGCGGCGGCGGCTCCGCAGAGGACCTCGCGGCCTTCAACGATGAGGCGGTCGTCCGCGCCATTTTCGCTTGTCGGGTGCCGGTGGTGAGCGCCGTCGGGCACGAAACGGATGTCACGCTGGCGGACCTCGTCGCCGATGTGCGCGCGCCGACGCCATCCGCCGCCGCCGAACTCTGCACGCCGGATATCGAGGCGGTGCGGGACGATCTGCGTGCGGCGGCCCGCGCAATGACCGCCCTGTTGCGCGACGACCTCGAAGAGCGCACGAGCGATCTGGACGCCATGCTGCGCGGGTTGCACCGCGTCTCGCCCGCGTTGCGCGCCGAGCAACTGCGGCAACGGATCGACGACCGGGCGCGGTCGCTCTCCGCGCTGCTTCAGCAGACGTTCCTCGTTCAGCGCGAGCGGTTGGGGGCGCGCGGTATGGCGCTCTCCGCGCTCAACCCGGAGGCGGTGCTCGAACGGGGCTACGCGCTCGTCAGTGACGCCGCGTCCGGCGTGCTCGTCCGTCGGGCGCGCGATGGCCACGCCGACCGGCCGTTGCGCGTGCGCGTCGCGGACGGTACATTCGCCGCGACCGCGACAGGGAAAGTGGAGCAGGAATGAGTCGTCGCAGCAAAGAGACAGGATCACTCGACGAGATCTCCTTTGAGGAGGCATACGAGCGCCTCGAAGAGGTGCTCTCGCGCCTGCAAATGGGCAATATGACACTCGACGATTCCCTCGCCGCCTACGAAGAGGGCATGGCGCTCGCGGCGCATTGCCAGGCGCTGCTCGATGCCGCAGAGTTGCGCGTGGAGACCCTGGAGCGCGTCGCCGACGTGTCCGATGGCGACGACGATGATGACGAACCGCCCTTCTGAGGTCGGTCATGAGTACGATAAGGAGTGCATGATGGCAGACGTTCCGGTCGCATTGCAGTTGTACACCGTGCGTGAGGATGCGGCGCGCGACTTCGTTGGCACGCTCGAACAGGTCGCGGGAATCGGCTATGCGGGCGTCGAACTGGCGGGGTACGGCCCACTCACGCCCGCTGAACTCCGCGCGAAATTGGACGCTCTCGGCCTGACCGTCGCCGGTAGCCATGTCGCGCTGACCCGCCTGGAGAACGAACTGGACGCCGTGATTGCTGAATGCCGGACGCTCCAATGCTCGACCGTCGTCTGCCCCGTCCTGCCGGCGGAGCGTCGCACGCCGGACGGATTCCGTGTACTCGCCACATCGCTCAATGCCATCGGCAGCGCGGTCAAGGCGGGTGGACTGAGCCTCTGCTATCACAATCACGCCTTCGAGTTCGAGACGGAAATCGACGGCATGGCAGCCTACGACTGGCTGATGGCGAATACCGACCCGACCCTTGTGCAGATCGAGATCGACGCCTTCTGGCTGCAAAAGGCAGGGCGTGATCCCGCTACATACATCGAGAAGTACAACGGGCGCGTGCCGCTCGTCCATCTCAAAGATATGACCAATGACGCCGAACAGACCTTCGCGCCGGTCGGGACTGGCTCGGTCGACTTCGCGCCGATCTTCGCGGCGGCGGAGCAGGGCGGCGTGCAGTGGTATATCGTCGAGCAGGACCGCGCCGAGGGCTCGGCAATCGAGGCGGCACGGACCAGTTGGAACAACCTGCGCGCAATGGGCAAGATCTGAGGGAAATCTCGTTGTAGGGGCACCCCTCGTAGGTGCCCTCCCCGACGATCCTGGCATCAGAGAGGGCACCCACGAGGGGTGCCCTTACCGATAACAATGCGCGCCCTGATCGCGCTAATAGGCGCGATCGACGAGGGCGCGCCCCTTGACCGGCTTGCCGGTGAAGAGATCGGGGCCTTCGTCGTCATTGTCGTGCAGGGGGAGGCAACGGATGGTCGCCTTGGTCTCCTGCTTGATCTTCTCCTCGGTGGCGGGGTCGCTGTCCCAGAAGATGTACGAGAAGCCCGCGTTGGCGGCAACCCGCTCCTTCAATTCGTCGTAACTGGTGACGATGGCGCTGTTCTCCTTCTGGAAGTCCAGCGCGCGCCGGTAGAGCGTGGCGTGAAGATCGTCGAGGAGCGCCTGCACCCGCCCGGCCAAGCCGTCGAGCGGCACCGCCTCTTTCTGGCGGTTGTCTCGCCGGACGAGGACGGCCTGCCCTGCCGCGACATCGCGGGGGCCGACCTCGATCCGCACCGGCACGCCCTTCAGTTCCCACTCGTTGAACTTCCAGCCGGGGGTGTGCTCGGCGTCGCGGTCGACCTTGACGCGCACGCCCGCCGCCTTCAGCGCGCGCTCGATCTGCGTCGATGCCTCGAAGACCTGCGTCCTCGCTTCGTCGGTGCGCCAGATGGGTACGACGACCGCCTGCACCGGCGCGA
>JBPCMC010000243.1:0-9571 GCA_051002645.1 Thermomicrobiales bacterium | reverse complement strand
ATGAATCGTGCATAGATGGCATGGTGCGCTCCTTTGATTGGGCTTTCGCGTCAGCAACGAAATCCTAGCAAAGAGGCGCACCTTCATAATCGCGGGCGCTCATCCCCGAGAATGCATAAGCCCTGGGGTTTGAACCACAGAGGCACAGAGAACACAGAGGGACACGGAGGAGAGAAGAAAGAGGGTGGGATAATCGCCCACATTGCATTCTCCCTTCTCTCTCCTCCCTATCTCTGTGTCCGCTGTGCCTCTGTGGTGAATCTCCTCCCCGATCAGCGACGGGCCATGGCGGAATGTGGGCCGGCGGTGGCGACATCGGCGCTGACGGCGGACGCGAATTGGGCGAAGTTTGCGTGGAATGCTTCCGCGAGTTCCTGCGCCTTGGCATCGTAGGAGGCGGGATCGTCCCACGTCGTGCGCGGCTGCAAGACCTCGGGCGGCACGTCGGGGCATGAGGCGGGCACGCCGACGCCGAAGACCGGGTCCGGCACGGTCTCCACCGAGGCGAGCGAGCCATCGAGCGCCGCCGCGACCATCGCCCGCGTATAGGCGATCGACATGCGATGGCCGACGCCCGCCGGGCCACCCGTCCAGCCCGTGTTGACGAGCCAGACGTCCGCGCCGTGCGACGCGATCCGCTCGCCCAGGAGCCGGGCATAGAGGGTAGGAGGGTGGACGATGAAGGGTGCGCCGAAGCAGGTGCTGAAGGTCGCCTGCGGCTCGGTGACGCCGCGCTCGGTGCCCGCCACCTTGGCGGTGTAGCCGGAGAGGAAGTAATACTGCGCCTGCGCCGGGGTCAGTCGGGCGATGGGCGGCATGACGCCGAAGGCGTCCGCCGTCAGCATGACAATGTTCTTCGGGTGGCCGCCGACGCCCGCCGTGTCCGCGTTGGCGATGTGCGTGATGGGATAGGCGGCGCGCGTGTTCTCGGTCAACGACTCGTCGTCGAGATCGAGGCGGCGCGTCCGGCTATCGACGGCGACGTTCTCGAGGATCGTGCCGAAGCGGTGCGACGCAGCGTAGATCTCCGGCTCGGCGGTGGGCGAGAGATTGATGACCTTCGCGTAGCAGCCGCCCTCGAAGTTGAAGACGCCGTGGTCGCTCCAGCCGTGCTCGTCGTCGCCGATCAGGGTGCGCGCGGGGTCGGAAGAGAGCGTCGTCTTGCCGGTGCCGGAGAGGCCGAAGAAGATCGCCACGTCGCCCTGTGGGCCGTAATTGGCGGAGCAGTGCATGGAGAGGACGTTCTGCAAGGGCAGGAGATAATTAAGGATCGTGAAGACACTCTTCTTCATCTCGCCCGCGTACTCGGTGCCGCCGATCAGCACCTCCTTGGTGGCGAAATTGAGGACGATGAATGTCTCCGAGCGCGTGCCGTCCTCCTCGGGGATCGAGTGGAAGTGGGGCGCGCAAATGACCGTGAAGTCGGGGACGAAGTCGGAGAGGTCCTCATCGGGCTCGGGGCGGATGAGGAGGTTACGCATAAAGAGGGCGTGCCACGCCAGTTCGGTGATGATGCGGACATTAAGCCGGTAGCGAGGATCGGCCCCCGCGTAGCAATCCTGCACATAGAGATCGCGGCCACTCAGGTAGGCGAGCATGCGCTTCTTGAGAATGGCGAACTGCTCCTGCTCCAGCGGTTGATTGACATCGCCCCACCAGATGTTCGCCTCGCTGCCCGGCTCACGGGCGATGAATTTGTCCTTCGGCGAGCGGCCGGTGTACTTGCCGGTGCGTACGACGACCGGGCCATCCTCGGCGATCACGCCGCCGCGCCGCCGGACGATCTCCTCGTATAAGGCGGGCGTCGTCAGGTTCCAGCCTACGCTCATCAGATTCCTGATGCCATGCTGGTTGAGCCCGTGCTGCGCGCCGTTCTTGCCGTCTCGCTGCATACAAAAACCCTTCCCTTCCTGCCGGTAGGTATGCGGGCGGCGGTGGTCGCAGCGCCGGCCCGTCTCCGTGTGTTAGCCGATATTGTGTGGCTATTTGCGCGCGCTGTCTACCGTCATACGCCTTGCGTTGATCGTACGCACCGCACGATGGTTGCCAGAGCGTCCCGGCCAATCTCGCGAAGCGATGCATCCCCAAGCGGCGCGAATGCACAGCCGTGAGCAGCGACTACCGGCAGCGTTTGCGCCTGCCATGCCCCGCGCCTATACTGGCAGCCGGGTTGCGCGCGGCATGGGGCGAGGTGCGATTGGTGACAACGGCAACAGGCGAAACGGAGCAACACTGGCTGGGGAGCGTGCGCGGGCGCGTCCTGCTCTCGCTCGGGTTCGCGCTGCTTGTGCTGATCGGCCTGACGCTCTTCGCCGATAGCCGCAAACTGGCGGCGGCGCTGCGCGAATTCCGCTGGCCGCTGCTCGCCCCGATCCTCTTGCTCACCTCGACGAACTACGCGCTCCGCTTCCTCAAGTGGCAGTACTACCTGCGCCGCATCAAGGTCGTTGGTGTGCCGCCCGCTCTCTCACTGCGCATCTTCTTCTCCGGCTTTGTGATGGCGATCACGCCGGGCAAGGTCGGTGAGGTGCTGAAATCGCTGCTGCTGCGGGAGGCGACGGGCGTGCCCATCGCCGTCACCGCGCCGATCATCCTTGCGGAGCGGCTGACGGACGGGGTCGCGATGCTCTTCCTCGCCTCCGTCGGGCTCGTCATCTTCCATTACGGCGTGCCGGTCTTTGTGACGATTGCCGCCGTCGCGATCGGCGGCTTCGTCCTCTTGCAGCAGCAGCGGTTGGTCCGGCGCGCGATCACGGCAGGCGAGCGCCTCCGCGTGCTCGCGGGCCTCACGCACCATCTGCATACCTTCTACGACAACATCCACTGGCTGCTCCGCCCGAAGCCGCTGCTCTTCGCGGCGGCGATCGGCTTCGTCTCCTGGCTAATGGAGTGCGTCGCCTTTTTTCTCGTCCTCATCGGCCTCGGCTTCGACGCCACGCCGCGCCTCCTGCTGACGGCGACCTTCGTGCTCGCCGCCGCGACGCTGATCGGCTCCGTCTCGTTCCTGCCGGGCGGCCTCGGTGCGGCGGAGATCGGCATGACGGCGATGCTGCTTGCCCTCGTCACCACGCCGCTGATGACCCACGATGTCGCCGTCGCGGCGACCCTCATCATCCGCTTCTGCACGCTCTGGTTCGGGGTCGGCATCGGCGTGATCGCACTCGCCTCCGTGCGCGGCTTGCTCGGCGGTCGCGGCCGAGCCGCCCGCAAGACGCTCGCGGACGCGGTACCACATGGAGATTAAATGACGAGCCCACCCCCAGCCCCTCCCGCGGCGGGAGGGGGGCCAATGCCGGATACACAGGCAAGACAAAACGGCCTCGATGCGTACGGCGTGCTCCCCTCCCGTCTCGGGAGGGGCTGGGGGTGGGCTCGCATCCTCCTCGCCGCCATCTGCGTCGTGGCGCTCGTCGCGTGCGGTGGGGGCAATTCACCGACTGTAGCACCAGCAGCGTCCGTCGTTCGACCAACAACCACGCCGCCGCCGACGCTCGATCCCAGCCATGTCCGCAGCGGAAGCGCGATCATCCCGAGCCCGACCGGTCAGAGCGCCAGCAGCGCCAGCAGTGTCAGCAGCGCCGATGCCAGCAATGTGCCGGGTATCGCCCTCACGCCGCCACCGCCGGGGCAGATCCCCGCCACCGTCGCCGTGCCGACGGTACGGACGGGCATCGTGCTCTCGTCCCTGCCGAGCGGCCCGACCTTTATGACCGCCGATAAGAAAGTGACCCTCCGCTACCCCAATGACTGGGACGCGCAGACGGCGCAAAATGCCGCACAGTTCACGCCGAGGAGTGCATCGCCGAC
Organism: Thermomicrobiales bacterium; assembly: GCA_051002645.1. Classification (GTDB taxonomy): domain Bacteria; phylum Chloroflexota; class Chloroflexia; order Thermomicrobiales; family JALYUS01; genus JALYUS01. The sequence continues at coordinate 5,764 of JBPCMC010000243.1, read as the reverse complement.
CGACCCGAATGCGACGCGCGTCACCTTCAATGGCCTACCCGTCGGGCTCGATCTTCTCACCGGGGACAACGCCGCCAATTACATGCAGACACTCGCCTCACAGACGACCGGACGCGGTGCGACCGATCTCAAGGTGCTGTCGATCGATCGCGTCCGGCTGGGCAGTCCGACCGGGCTCGAGGCGATTCGTCTGATTGTCTCGTACACCCAGGGTGTCTCGGTCATCTCGGAGCAGGTCATCGCCCAACCACCCGGCAGCGACACGACCTACTTCCTCAGCGCCACCGCCCCCGCCGCCGAGTTCGCCACCCGTTGGAGCCCGCTCATCGACGGCATCGCGGGGAGCATCGTCTTCTCGTAACCGCAAACGTCGTCAGCGCGCCGCCCGATCTCCTTGCCGCTCTGTGAGGGCACGGCGGTGCTCCTCCTTGACGGCGCGCAGGAGGTTGCCGTCCATCAGTAGATCGAGGCCGGCGAGGGCCATCGACTTGGCGGCGAGGAGCATGTTGCGGTAGCCGAGGTCGCTGTCCGCCGCCGCAACGACCTGCGCCGAGTGCCACGGGATGACCTGCTCCGTGATCGGGAAGCCCGTCTCCACCGAGGGGATGAGATACGAGACGTTGCCCCAATCCGTGCTGCCGAGCGCTTCGCCGAGGCGCGGATGCGGCATGTGCAGGCCGAGATCGTCGAAGTGCGCGCGGATGCGGCGGGCGAGCGTGTAGTTGGTAATCATGTCCGTGTACGGCTCTTCGGGACGGCTCCATTGCAGCCGCGCGCCCGTCATCTCGCCCGCGCCCTCCGCGACCCGCTTCACCTTCGCGACCAGTTGCTCCATCGCCCGCGTCGTCGCGGCGCGCACGAAGAAGAGGGCGCGGGCGTACTCCGGCACGATATTCGGCGCGTCGCCGCCGTGGGTAATAATGCCGTGGATACGCGCGTCCGGTGTGATGTGCTGGCGCAGGGCGTTGATGCCGTTGAAGGTTTCGATCACCGCGTTGAGGGCGTTGATGCCGTTGAACGGGTCGGCGGCGGCGTGCGCGGACCGGCCGTGGAAGGCGATCTCGACCGTCGAGACGGCGAGGGAGAGGCCGCTGCCCGGCTCGGTCGGCACCGTGGCTTCGATTGTGCCGGGGTGCGCGCCCATCGCGGCGTCGATATCGTCGAAGACGCCGTACCGCGCCATAATCACCTTGCCACCGACTGCCTCCTCGGCGGGCGTGCCGAAGACGACGACCGTCCCGGCCAGCTCGCTGAGCGCGGCGGCGAGGCCGATCCCCGCGCCCATCCCGGCGCAGGCGATCAGATTGTGCCCGCAGGCGTGGCCGAGGCCGGGGAGCGCGTCATACTCGGAGAGGAAGGCGATGCGCGGCGCGCCGTGCCCTCGCTCCGCGCGAAAGGCGGTCGGCGTCTCCGCGATGCCACGCTCGGTCGCGAAGCCGTACCGTTCCAGCATCTCCGCGACCGCCCGCGCGCAGGCGACCTCCTGCATGGCGATCTCCGGGTGCGCGTGAATGAACCGGCTGACCGATAGGATGTCGCCCGTCGCGTCGTCAATCGCCGCGATGACCCGCTCGCGCAGTGACGCCTCTGCCATGCTTCGTCTGCCTTCTTTCCCTGCTCTCTGTCCACTGCCCACTGCTCGCTGCTCACTGCTCACTATTTACGCGGTCGCGATTAACCGAATCAATCCCCACGCGCCGAGGCCGACCACGACAATCGCGGCGCCAACGCCGATGATCGTCTCGACCAGTGCCCCCCGGTCGATGCCGCCGCCCGTATCCACCACCGAAGGAATCGGCGGCGGGATGGACGGCGACGGGACCACTGAGGCGGCGTCCGCAGTGGCGAGGGCCGCCGGGCTGGGGGCGGACGCGGTGCCGGCGACGACGCTGCTGGCCGGTGCGGTCGAGAGCGCGGCGGGTGACGCATCCGCAGACCCCGCCACCGTACCCGTCGGCGCCACCGTCGCCGCCTGCGCGACCAGCGGCGGCGCGGGAGTGGCGGCGGAGACGGCGACGACGAACACGACCGTCATCAGGGCGACGAGGGCGATAGCGACGGTGAGGATGCGTGCCGGTCGAACACGGTGCATGCCGAATTGCTCCTTTTACTTGCCTTCGTACAATTCCGTCCAGTGGGCGTGCTCATCTTTGGCGGCAGCGAGGAACGCGGCATCGGTGAAGAGATCGAGCGCGGTGAGGGACATCGCCGTCGAGACCTTCAGCATTTGCTCGTAGCCGAAGTCCGAGCAGGAGGCGTCCACGACCTGCTGCGAGTGGCCGGGGATCATCTCGTGGCTGATCGCGAACGAGCCGGTCACCGAGGGCACGACGTAAGAGACATTGCCGAAGTCGGTGGAGTATGGCCCGCGCGATCCCTGATCCCGCGCGTTGACCTCCAACCCTGCCGCGCGCATGTTCTCCTCGTAGACGCGCCCGATGACATACGAGGGGCGCATGTCGTAGCAGGTCGGCTCGACATTGCGCATCTCCATCGTCGTCTCGGTCAGCATCGCCGCGCCCTCGGCGATCCGGCGCACTTTGTCCTCCAGCACCGCCAGATAGTCGCGGTCGGCGGCGCGGACGAAGAACTTGGCGGCGGCATAGTGCGGCACGACATTCGGCGCGTCGCCGCCATGGGTGATGATGCCGTGGATGCGCGCATCCTGCTTGATGTGCTGGCGCATCGCGTCGATGCCCGTGAAGAGTTTGATGACGCCGTTGAGGGCGTTCGCGCCGTTGTACGGGTCGCCCGCCGCGTGCGCGGGCTTGCCGTGGAACTCGAAGTCGATGTGTGACACCGCGAGGCACGTCCCGCCGGGATACTGCGTGGCTGAGCCGGTGAATGGCCCGGCATGATGGATCATCAAGGCGGCGTCCACGTCCTCGAAGATGCCCGCATCGATCAGTTTCACTTTGCCGCCGCCGCCCTCCTCGGCGGGTGTGCCGATAATCTGGAAGGTGCCGTCGACCTGATCCATCACTGCACCGATGCCGATGGCGGCGGCGAGACCGGACGCGCCGATCAGATTATGGCCGCAGCCGTGGCCGAGGTTCGGCAGCGCGTCGTACTCCGCGAGGATGGCGACGGTCGGCCCCGGCCCCTTGCCCTCTTTTGTCGCGCGGAAGGCCGTCTCCAGCCCGCCCAGTGGCATCTCGACTACGTACCCCTGCTTGCGGAGTGAATCGGCCAGCAACGTGGAGGCGAAACGCTCCTGATAGCCGATCTCCGGGCGCTTGTGGATCTGGTCGGAAACATTGACGATCCCCGGCCCATGCTCGTCAATCGCCCCGGCAACCTGTTGCCGGAGCCGCTCGCGCCGCTCGTCCTGCATTGCATCCTCCCTGATACGTACGCCAATCAAGTGGGGGCAGGATACCACAGAAGGACCTATCCCCCGGCCCCTTCCCGCGAAGCGAAGAAGTGACTCATGCGAAGCGCCGCAGCCTATCTCTAATGCCCGATCTCTCTACATCTCGCTCCCCCTTCCCTTCGAGGGAAGGGGGCTGGGGGTTAGGCAAGTTTCCGCTTCATGTAGGCAATCACCTCCTCAGCGGTCGGATCGACGCCGTTGAGGAGGGCGAGATAGTAGGCAGCCCAATCGGCGAGGGCGAGCGTCCAGAGCACCTGGGCGAGGCGGCTGTGGCCCCGTGCCTCAATGATCCGGTGCGGGATGCCGCGCTGATCGAGCAAGTCCGTCGTCACCTGCCAATGGATCCGCACGCGCGGATGGTCATATGACGAGCGCAACTGTACGACGGCGAGCTCTTCCGCGATCCGCTCCGGGAAGGCGTAGCCGACGGTGCTGGTGTGGTTCACCTCGGGGAGCACGTCGAAGAGCGCGGTCGTCTTGGCGTAGCCGTTCAGCTTCGCCTTCCATGCCCGTGCGACGGGTTCGAGCATCGCGCCGCCGTAGATCGCGACGATCCTGCCCGACAGCGCGCGCGCCATCTGCTTGGCCGGGTTCCGTTCTTCCGGTACATCAGGGGCGCAGGCGTCGCGCGCCTCTTCGAGCAAGGCAATTGCCTCGTCCATATCACCGGCGATATCGCCGACGACATGGACGGCATGGGCGATGGCGACGAGCGCGGTGAACATCGAGGCGAGGGCGTCGCGCGGTTGCTCCTCGGCGGTGTATGAGACGAGCGGGGCGCGGTGCGTGGTGGCGAGTTGCGCCAATATGCCGCCCGTCGTGACGATGACCGGCTTGACGCCCCGATCAATCGTCTCCTCGAAGGCCGCAACGGTCTCCTCGGTGTTGCCGGAGTGCGAGAGGGCGATAGCGATGCTGTCCGGCCCGACGAAGGCGGGCACGTCATAGCCGCGCACGATGACGACGGGTATCTGCGCCGTATGCGCGACGAATCCGCGCAGCATGTCGCCCGCCAGCGCCGCCCCACCGTTGCCAATCATGATGAAACTGAAGATATCCGCGTGCTTGTCCGGCAAATCGACGAAGCGGGTCCGCTGCCACGCCGCGCGCACCTGCTCCGGCATCCCCGCCAGATGCCCCGCCATCCCCTGCGTATCCACCGCCCTGTATGTCTCCGGCAGATCCAACTCCACCCGCTGCTCACTCATCTCTCACCCCTCCCGAATCGAAAGAATGAACCACAGAGGCACAGAGGACACAGAGAAGATACGGAGAGAAGCGTTGTTCTTCTTTGTTTCTCTCTCCCATCTCTGTGTCCTCTGTGTCTCTGTGGTTCACGCGTTTCCCTATATCTTGTCCCGGTTCGCGAGGGCTTCGGCGATCTGGACGGCGTTGAGGGCGGAGCCTTTGCGCAGGTGGTCCATCGCGGACCAGAAGACGAGTCCGTACGGGTTGCTGCTGTCCTCACGGATGCGACCGACGGCCACGCTGTCCTGCCCTGCGACACCGACCGGGTGCGGGTAGAGGCTGACCACGGGATCGTCCTGCACGCGGATGCCGGGAGATTTGCCGAGTACGCGCCGCGCGTCGTCCGCGCTCAGGAGGCGGGAGAATTCCGCGTGGACATTCTGCGTGTGCGCCTGATAGACAGGTGCGCGCACGGCCGTCGCGGAGAGGCGCAATTCCGGCGCGCGCAGCACCTGTTTCGTCTCCTGCGCGAGCAGCCACTCCTCGCGCGAGTAGCCGTCCGCGTGGAAGACGTTGACCTCCGGCAGCAGATTGAAGGCGATCGGGTGCGCGAAGATATGCGCGACGGGCTCCTTCCCCTGCAAGACCGCCTGCGTCTCGTCAGTCAGCTCGCGGATCGCCGCCGTGCCCGCCGAGCCGACGGCGACGAGCGCCGTCACCGTGACGCGGCGGATCGGGTTGAGCCGGTGCAAGGGCGCGAGGACGAGGCATAACTGGATCGTCAAATCGTGCGGGCAGGCGACGATGCGCGCGCCATTCGCCAGGATGTCCTCGTTGACCTCCGGGATAATTAGTGGCGTCGTCTCGCTCGTGTTCTCCCGGCCCGTCACGTTGATGACCATGCACCCTGCATTGCGCGCGTGCGGCAGCACCTGGGCGTTCGTCTCGCGCCCGGAGGCGAGGAAGACGAGATCGAGATGCTTGAATGCGCCGGGGAGCGGTCGCTCGACGGTGATTTCGCCCTCACCAAAGGGCACATGCTGCCCGACCGAGCGGTCGGAGGCGTCGACATTCAGTGTACGAATCGGGAAGCGGCGCTGCTCGAGGATGCGGAGGAGTTCGGTTCCCAGTATCCCCGTTCCGCCGACAACCCCGACGCGGTATGTCGTCACAACGGTCCCCTTTTCCATTTCGCGAGCGGCA
>JBPCMC010000242.1:0-20006 GCA_051002645.1 Thermomicrobiales bacterium | reverse complement strand
ATGAATCGTGCATAGATGGCATGGTGCGCTCCTTTGATTGGGCTTTCGCGTCAGCAACGAAATCCTAGCAAAGAGGCGCACCTTCATAATCGCGGGCGCTCATCCCCGAGAATGCATAAGCCCTGTCCGGTCCGTATCGAATCCACCGCCTGAGCGGGGAGTACTTGAGAGTGTATGAAGATCGAGTGCCCACCCATATCGCCAGTTGCCTTCAAGCCGAATCCCCTTTATCGCGAAAGTCATTCGATGAGTCCTTTCGCTTCAGCATCGGAGTCGTAAATATGGGGCTGCGACGGGTTTCCGCTACTATACAACGAACATTCAACGGCGCACAGTGATTTTCGTCGCACCTTTCGCTTTCTGTGCTCCCCTCTCCCGCACGGCGGGAGAGGGGGCAAGTCGCCGCGCCTTCTCCTCGGCGTAGTCGCTGTAACCGCCGGCGTACTCGGTCAGGTCGCCGTCGGCGATCTCGTAGATGCGGGTGCAGATGCGGTCGAGGAAGTAGCGGTCGTGCGAGGTGGTCAGGACCGTGCCGTCGAAGGCGTTGATCGCCTCTTCCAGCACCTCGGTCGAGGCGATGTCGAGGTGGTTGGTCGGCTCATCGAGGAGCAGGCAGTTCGCGCCGCCGATCATCAGGCGGGCCAGTTGCAGGCGGCTCTTCTCGCCGCCGCTGAGCTTGGCGATCACGTCCGTCCCCTGCCGGTAATTGAAGAGGAAGCGGCCGAGGATGCCCATCGCCGTCTCCTCGGTCATCGGCTTGACGGCGCGGATGCAGGCAATCGGCGTTTCATTCGGGTTGAGGACGTCGTGCTGCTGCGCATAGTGGCCGAGCCGGATGGACGGGCCGATCCAGACCTCGCCCTCGGTCGGCGGATCGAGCCCGAGCAGCATCTGGACGAGCATCGACTTGCCCGCGCCGTTGCGCCCGACCACACCGACCCGTTCGCCGCGCCAGAGGGTGAAGTTGAGGTCCGCCAGCACGATCTCATCGCCGAAGATGCGCGAGAGGTGGCGCCCCTCGATTACCTTCTGCCCGCCGCGCTCGCCGGACTGGAAGCGGAGGCCCATCTTGCGCCGCTCCATGACGGGCCGCTCGACTTTCTCCATCCGGTCGATCTGCCGCTGCTTGTTCATCGCCTGCTTCTTGTGCCGCTCGTCCAGCACCATATTCGCCCAGAGCGTGAAGCGGGCGACCGCCTCCTCCAGCCGCTTGATCTCCTTCTGTTGCGAGACGTAGTCCTGCTGTTGCTTGAGCATCGCCAACTCGCGCTGCGTCATGTAACTGGAGTAGTTGCCCTGATAGAGCGTCAGGCGGCCGGCGTCCAGTTCGGCGATCTGCGCGACCGTGTCGTCCAGCAAATAGCGGTCGTGCGAGATGAGGATGAGCGTGCCGCCGTAGGAGCGGATCACCTCTTCGAGCATCGCCTTACCGGGTAGGTCGAGGTGGTTGTCCGGCTCGTCGAGCAGGAGGATGTCCGGCTTGGCGATCAGGCAGCGGGCGAGGCCGACCATCTTCCGCTGCCCGCCGCTGAGCAGCGCGACCGACTGGCTGTGCGCCTCCGGCGGCAGGCCGAGGCGGATGAGCAAATCGCGCGCGTCACCCCGGAAGCGCGGCCCGCCCTCCTCCTCGTACCGTTCGAGGATGACCGCCTGCCGCTCCAATGCATGGCCCATCGCGTCCATATCCGCCGCGCAGTCCGGGTCGGCGAGCGTCGCCTCGACCGCGTCGAGTTCCGCCTCCATCGCCAGCAAATCGGCTCGCCCGCCGATCACTTCGTCCATCGCCGGGGCGGTCGTCTGCTCCGCGTACTCCTGCGGCAAATAGGCGACGCGGGTGCCGTTGCGCAGCGTGCATGTGCCCGCCGTCGGCGTCTCCACGCCCGCGAGGATGCGCAAGAGGCTCGACTTGCCCGCCCCGTTCGGCCCGACGAGACCGATCTTCTCCCCGTCGTTGAGCGTCAGTTCCAGCCCATCGAAAATCCGTTGCGTCCCATACGTCAGGCCGATCTTATCAATCCGCGCAATCAGCATGACGCACCCCCTTTCCCTGCCAGCGGGAAGGGGGATTGAACCACCAAGACACCAAGAACACCAAGGAAAGAGATGGGGAATGCCACGGGATGTCCGTGCTGCATTCCTTCTCTATTTCGTCTCTGCGTTCTTGGTGTCTTGGTGGTTCGATTAAAGACCGACGAATGTGCGATTGCCATGATGGATTGCTCCTCCGTGAAGGCAGGAGCGGCACACGCGCGATACCCGCGCCGGGATGCGCGGTGGCGGTGTGCGTGGTTCCTGCCGCGTACCCGATGCACCGGATGGGTTACGCGGCGAACCTGTGTGTTTGGGCGCTCTTCCATGAGAGCCAGTGGCGCTGGGCTAAAGCCTGTGACACCGTCAATCTCCTTCGGCGCGTATTCTACACTGTGCTATGACGGGCCGCAAGAATACGGACGTGATTCTCGAAGATGGAAGAGTCGCGTCCGTCTTATCTGATGCTATTGATTGCCGGTGACTATATGCATCTGGGCTTTATGATGCCGCACCTGATCTCTGTACTGGTTTACTGCCAGTAACCCCTACGATGCGCATTCGGGTAGATAGAGCAAGTCATTCTTCCATTGTCCGTCGGCGTAAGTTTGAACGTAGCGGCTATGCGTCCCATTCACGACGTGGACATTAGCACGTTTACCTTCGGCTAGAGTATAGAACGTGTTGGTCTTGGCGTCGATCGACTCGATTACTTGCTGACGTGTCCAACGCCAATTCTTACCTCCAAGGTGGGTGATGCCTTCGTGGGAATTCTGCCGTGGCTGTTTGTTGATGCACGTAACTTGAACGTCTGCCATTGGATACTCCTTATGATGTTTTCTGCGGTTATAGGGAGAACGGCTTCATTGGTTTGAGTGAGATATTCTGCTCGCTCACCTTTGACGCACGGATCGTCCGTATATCCGGACCTGTGCCGATCACGCGGGAAAACGCACCATGTTTGGCAATCTAACGGAATTATTTCACCTCCTGTCCCAGTTCTAAGTGATTGTCGCGTGACAACCTCAATCGTGCTATGATTTCGCCCACACTGGAAGTGGTGCCAGTATTCTACTGTGAACGTACTACGCTGTCAAGAGAATTTTATTCGGATTTCTTCTGACGGCGAACGAGGTGCTCGCGAAGAGGAGAAGAATGAAGTTAAACGATCGCTTGGCTGAATTACGGCGGGAGCACGGTCTCACCCTTCGAGGACTCCGTGATCGGATCGCGGAGCGTACAGGTGCTCAATTGTCCATCTCTTATCTCTCGGAACTAGAGCGGAAAGATAGTCTTCCTTCAATGGAAATGCTTGGGCGACTCGCGCGCGGGTACGATGTGTCTTTGCATGATCTTCTGGCACCAGTCGATTTCTTCAGTCAAGATGGATCAGGCCAATATCCGAAGGCACTTGGTGAACTTGTAGAAAGTGGAATGATCAGCGATGAGTGGGCAATAACGCTTTCGCGAATCGAATTCCGAGGACGAAGGCCGGAGAGTGAAGATGAATGGCAAGCAATTTATTCGATGCTAAAGGCATTTATCGAGCCGAAACTTGAAGCGTAGCCTCATGGATCAATGGCTGACTCCACCAGAAATTGAGCGGAAAATTGTCGCGCTCGTTGCATCGACGCGACAGACGTACAATATCCCCAGTGATTGTATGGGCGTTGAAGCAAGCAAAAGAATCGGACTGCAGGTGCAGCTTGGTTCTCTGCCATTGGGTACGGACGGATTACTAGTGAATGAATGCACAATCGTTATAAACAAAGAGCTATCTTGGCAACCTCGAATTGAATTCACCATCTTTCACGAGATCGTCCATTTCCTCCTGAACGAAGATGGAGATTTGATCGAATTCTTCACGGATACGCTTCGTAATGATGATGTGGCCTACAAAGCAGCGATAGAACGCTGCTGCCATCAAGGTGCGGCAGAATTTCTTTTGCCGCAAATGCGTGTGCGGGAAGCAATCGTAAGTGAAGCGTTTTCTGTGCATCTACTGGAGAAGCTGGCGACCGGCATGGCACATCGCTTGTCACAACGGCCATTCAACTTGCTGTTTGCGCCCCCATCGACTGTTATGTTGCCCTGTGTTGCGTCGGACCAATACTGCGAGCAGCGCCGCCCCGGGTGGGATTGCAAATTGAGTATGCGCCGATGCCATGGCGAGGAAAATATCCGCTAGCCCGGTTCACACCCATTTCGGATGATCATCTGCTCTTTCAAGCATGGAAGGAGCGGCGGTTCGTAGAGGGAGCATCGTATGTGCCGTTTCGATCAGGGAAACGGATGCCCTGCCATTGCGAAGCAACGATAGTAGGTGGGCGCGTGGCAGGTATCCTGGCGCTGCAGCGACCAATTTCTCAGGGACAGATGGCATTACCGCTTTCTCTATAAGGGCCATTCCGCTTTATGGAATCCTCACATCTCCGAATCATGGCCTGTGCTATCATGGCGGCACCGGCGTACCTTCGACCCAGGCATGGACAACGGAATCTCACAGGGAGGTAGCGCGATGGTAACATGGCATCATGCCCACCGGCCCGCGATCATGGGCGCGGAGCAGGTGGTTTCCTCGACCCACTATCTGGCGACGACCGCCGGGCTGGAAATCCTCAAGGCGGGCGGCAACGCGACGGATGCAGGCGTCGCGGCGGGTCTCTGCATCAATGTGCTCGAACCGGCTTTGACCAATATCGGCGGCGTCGCCCCGATCATGGTCTACGAGGCGAACGCAAAGCGGGTCGGCACGATCAGCGGGCTGGGGCGCTGGCCCGCGAAGGCGTCCATCGCCTGGTTCATGGAGCACCACGACGGCGATATGCCCGTCGGCATCCCGCGCACCGTCACGCCCGCCGCGATGGGAGCGTGGCTGCACGCCCTCGCCCGCTACGGCACGATGACCTTCGCCGAGGTCGCCGCGCCCGCCCACCACCTCGCCGCGCGCGGCTTCCCGGTCTACCCCCGGCTGGCGAGCATGATGGCGGATGACGCGGCGCGGGTCGCCACCTGGCCCTCTTCGGTGCCGACCTTCCTCCCCAATGGGCGGACACCGCGCGTCCGCGAGGTCTGGCGGCAGCCCGATCTGGCGCGGACGTTCGAGCGGTTGATGGCGGCGGAGCGCGGAGCGGCGAATCGCGAGGCGGGGCTGGAGGCGGCGCGGCGGCTCTTCTATGAGGGTGAGATTGCCGAAGAGATGGCCCGCTTCAGCGCCGCGCAGGGCGGCTTGCTGACCGGCGACGATCTGGCATCGTTCCGTGTCGGCGAGGAAGCGCCCGTCTCCGTTCCCTATCACGAATACACCGTTTTCGCCTGCGGCCCGTGGTCGCAGGGGCCGGCCCTCCCGCAGTCGCTGGCGATCCTCGCGGGCTATGATCTCCCTGCCCTCGGTCACAACAGCGCCGACTACCTGCATGTCGTCGCCGAGGCGCTCAACCTCGCCTTCGCCGACCGCGACAAGTTCTACGGCGATCCCGACTTCGTGAATGTGCCGATGGAGGGGCTGCTCTCGCCGGAGTACGCCGCCATGCGACGGGCACAGATCGACCCGACCCGCGCCTGGGGCGAGATGCCGCCCTTCGGCGATCCGCGCCCCTTCATGGCGGCGGACACCGCGCACCTCGACGTGACGCCCTACCGGCCCGAACTGGTCGCCGCGCCGCCGGGGCCGGACACCGCCTACTGCTGCGTCGTGGACAAGGACGGCAACGCCTTCTCCGCCACGCCGAGCGACAGCGCGATGTCCAGCCCTCTCGTGCCGGGTTGCGGCTTCGCGATGTCCTCGCGCGGCTCGCAGTCGTGGCTCGACCCGCGCCATGCCTCGTCGCTGCAACCGGGGAAGCGCCCGCGTCTGACGCCGAATCCCGCCTTGGCGCTGCGCGACGGCGCGTTGTTCATGCCCTTCGGCTGCCCCGGTGGCGACGGACAGACGCAGGCGATGCTGCAAGTCTTCCTCAACTGCACGGAGTTCGGCATGAACCCGCAGCAGGCAATCGAGCAGCCGCGCATCATCAGCGAGTCCTTCCCCAACTCATTCTGGCCGCACGGCTACCACCCCGGCCTCTTGAACATCGAAGGCCGCATTCCCGCCGCCGTGCGCGACGATCTGGCGCGGCGCGGTCATGTCGTCAATGTCTGGGACGATTGGAGCGGCGCCGCGTGCAGCGTCTGCGCGATCATCGTCGATCCCGAGACCGGCACCCGCGTCGGTGGCGCCGACCCGCGTCGCGAATCCTACGCGCTCGGCTCGTGACGCGGGAACCGGATCGGAGAGGGGATTGAACCACAGAGGCACAGAGAGCACAGAGACGGGAAGGAGAGAAAGGAGAAAGGGTTTCGCTTCTCCGTGTTCCTCTCTGTGTCCTCTGTGTCTCTGTGGTTCAAGTCATACCGAATTGGGAGAAATGCTATGGAACGCACAGTGCAGTCGGTGATTGACGGGGAAGATGCTTCGTATCAGCCGGTGCCGCTCGACTTTCGGCGGCTGGCCGTCGCGGAGAGCATGGATCGTTCGCGCGCTTTTCTGGAGACGATGCGCGAGCGGCGCAGCGTGCGCATGTTCTCGACCGATCCCGTGCCGTACGAGTTAATCGAGAACGCCGTCGCGGCGGCGGGTACCGCGCCATCGGGGGCGAACTGCCAACCGTGGACGTTCGCCGTCGTCTCCGACCCTGCCTTGAAACAGCGCCTGCGTGAGGCGGCAGAGGACGAGGAGCACGATTTCTACGCGCATCACATTTCGGACGAATGGCGCGCCGCCCTCGCCCCGCTCGGCACGGATTTCCGCAAGGCGCACCTGACCGAAGCGCCGTACACCGTCGTCGTCTTCGGCCACGCCTACGGCCTGGAGCAGATGCCGGACGGCACGGAGCGGCAGTTCAAGCACTACTATATGCAGGAATCGGTCGGCATCACCGTCGGCTTCTTCCTTGCCAGCATCACGCACGCAGGGCTGGTCGCTCTGACGCACACTCCCAGCCCGATGGCCTTCCTCGCCGAGGTGCTGGGCCGACCGCGCAACGAGCGCGCCTACGTCGTCATCCCCGTTGGCTACCCCGCCGAAAACGCCACCGTGCCCAAGCACGCCCTCGCCAAGAAGCCGCTGGACGAGATACTGATACGGTATTGAGGGGCGGGAACCTCACCCCCCTGCCCCCTCTCCATTGCGATGGAGAGGGGGAGCAATCCGCCGATAGAACGAGGCAGTCAGGGGAGGCCACAGCACTTGCTGCGAGTCACCCCTTCCCGTTTCGGGAGGGGGCGGGGGGTAGGTCGGTCCATCACCCTTCACACCGACTCCATTTCCCCAAACGCCTCCGTCAACCGCTGTTCGAGTTCGGCATTGAGATCGCTTTCCGGGGTTACGACATTCGTCAGCATCTGTCGTACCCGTCGTAACTCGATAGCGGCCTTTTTTTGCAGATTCGTCGTAGTCATCGTCGTTGGGCGTGTTGCCCATGCCACGATCGCGGCATACGGGCTTGCGACGGGCATCCCTCCGCTCGAATTCTCAATCTGCCATATTTCGCGCCATACAGTCTCCGCTTCCGCTTGCGCCGACTTCAAAGCGCTTGCTTCTATCTCACCGTCTAACCATCTCCTCTTTCGATGAATGGCATCAAGCAAGCGGCGATCACGGATGAACTCTGGCAGGTGACCATGCAGAAGCGCCCATTCGGCCAAATCACACATAAACTTGTAGATAACTGTGGTAACGTCTTTCGCTCCGAGCACGATCATCTCGTTGCCATAAACCAACATATGCACGCGCTCATATCGCGTACTGCTCTGAGCACTTTGGCGCTCACGAAGGATCATCCCGCGTAACCGGACACGACACAGGAAGAGACCACGTCCAAACTGTAGCGCGTCAATAGCACGCTCTGCGGAATGAATCCGAAAATGCCGCATCTCTAAAGGATCATTCGCCACAATGATCGTGCCTGTTTGAACCAGCCTGCGTGTACCATCTGGCGATAGCATTCGCAACCGCCCGTCATCCGGAAGAAAGCACCATCCAAGAGTCTCACCCTGATCCTGCTGGATGAGGCTTCCGGTATGCCGTTCATTACCGTCTCTGCGTTTCTTCGTGCTCTTCGTGTCTTCGTGGTTCATTGCATCCTACTTCGCCATGCGACCACGGCGGGCGCGGAGCATTCCGGCGCAGATGCCCGCGCCGTAGACGAGGCGGAAGACGGGGAGGGCGCGTTCGCCGGGCTTTGCCAACGCGCGCCAGCCTTTGCCGCGCGGGTTGAGGGGGCAGTAGCGCCAGAACTCGCCCAATGTCTGCGGGATAGCGGCGCTCGCACCGATCCAGCGGGCATGGCCGTAGATCTCGCGCAGGCGCGCCGGGTTGGTGTGGTAGACGACCGCACCGGGAGCGGCAACGGCGAGCGTGCCGAGCCGTTCGGCGAGCGAGAGATCGTCGTCGTAGCCGCCGGCGACGAAGCCGCCCGCAGCGAGGAAGGCATCGCGGCGGACGGCACGGAAGACAGCCTGCCGGTCGGGGTAGTCGTCCGGCAGTTTGCGGGTGACGGGCAGGCGCTGATTGACATTCCAGAGGCGCGCCCACCGCTCCTGCGGGTTCGCGACATACTCGGTCGCGTGAAAGGTGCCGATTGCCGCGCCCGCCGCAATCGGCGCAACGAGGCGGGTGAGGAAGTCCCGCGCGAAGCGCATATCCGCATCGACGAAGCAGAGCACATCGCCCGTCGCCGTCTGCGCGCCCCGGTTACGGGCCGCGCCGCTCCCCTCATGCGACTGTTCGAGGAGCGTCACGCCGCCGAAACCGCCCACGATCTCCCGCGTGCCGTCCGTCGAGCCGTCGTCCACGACGATGATCTCGTGGGGGCGGTGCGTCTGGTCGAGCAGCGTGCCGAGGCAACGGGCGATCACGCGCGCTTCGTTGTAGGCGGGCACGACGACGGAGACGGTCGGCAGTCGTAACGATTCCATGCGCGGCAGTATACTCGGACGCTGAAAGGAGCAGCGTGGCATGGAGATCACGGTACACGAGGGGGCGGAAGAGGCGAGTGTGCGTGCCTTCCTCGACGCGCAATGGAAGATGCTCGATCCCGCGCCGTGGACGGGCGCGCACTGCGTCATCAAGGCGGAGCGGGACGGGACACTGATCGGTATCGCGACCTGTAGCATCGACGCGGGCGTCGCGCACCTCAGCGAACTGATGGTCGCCCCGGCGGAGCGCAACAACGGCCTCGGCGCGCGGCTCCTCGCCGCGTTCGAGGAATGGGGCGCGGCGCACGGCGCGCACAAGATGACGCTGCACACGCGGCACGACGGCCCCGCCCTGCCCTTCTACGAGCGGCACAGCTGGCACGTCGCCTATGTGATGGAGAATCATTACTTGCGTCAGGACTATGCGCTGATGGTGAAGGAAGCGGAGAGGCCCTAACCCCCAGCCCCTTCCCCCCACCGGGGAAGGGGAGCAATGGGAAGGGGAGACAATCTGATTTGCTTTCGTCGGGCGTGTCTAAGGGCACCCGGTGCGGAATACTGTTGGGGTCGAGGCCCATAGCGCGAACTTCTTCGCGTGCCCACGCATACTCTTCCGCATCAACCGCGTTCGAGAGGAGGAACTCCGCCCGCCGTTCCGTTGTGTATATTTCTATCTGCTCCGGCATTGTGGTACTCCGTTGTGCGAGTCGGAGGCGGCAGTTCTCAATGCGAGGACAGTATCGCACACCAGAATCCGCTTGCGCTGGTATACTGCTGGCGCAGACCGCTCATGAACGGCCGCTTGTGGGTGCCGCATCGTCGAAATCGAGGTAATGCGTGTCGTATTTGTACAGCAATCAGCCGACTCCGTATAACCCCGATCCGCCGCCGATGCTCACCCCGGAGCAGTTCCGCGAGATCGCCTTCCGACTCGAAGCGGAGGTGGGGCACCTGATGGTCGGGCAGGCGGAGGTCGTGCGGGCAGTCCTTACTTGCATGATTGCCGGGAGCCACGCGCTTCTGGAGGGCGTGCCCGGCCTCGGCAAGACGATGCTGATCCGCACCTTCGCGGACGCGCTCGATCTCCAGTTCAGCCGCATCCAGTTCACGCCCGACCTGATGCCCGCCGACATTACCGGCACGAACATCCTCGCCGAGAACGATGCGGGGCGGCGGACCTTCCAGTTCCAGCCCGGCCCGGTCTTCGCGAATATGATCCTCGCGGACGAGATCAACCGTGCCACGCCGAAGACGCAGTCCGCCCTGCTCGAAGCGATGCAGGAGCGCACGGTGACCGTCGCGAACACGATCTACCCGATCAATCGCCCCTTCTTCGTGCTGGCGACGCAGAACCCCCTGGAGATGGAGGGGACGTACCCGCTGCCCGAGGCGCAGTTGGACCGTTTCATGTTCAAGCTGGTCGTCGGCTTCCCGCGCGCCGAGGAACTAGGCGAGATCCTCCGCCGCACGACGGGCGGCTTCACACCTGAGGTGAACACCGTCGCGACGGGCATCGACATCATCCGCATGGGCGACCTGGCGCGCGGGGTGCCCGTCGCCAGCCACATCAACGACTACGCGGTGCAACTGCTGCTCGCCACGCACCCGGAGCAATCCGGCGCGCCGGAGAGCGTGCGCCGCTTCGTGCGCTACGGCTCCAGCCCGCGCGGCGCGCAGGCGATGATCCTCGCCGGCAAAATCCGCGCCCTCCTCTCCGAGCGGCTGGCCGTCGCGCATGAGGATATCCGCGCGGTTGCCTACCCGGCGCTGCGGCACCGTATCATCCTGAACTTCGAGGGTGAGGCGGAGCGCATCACGTCGGACGACATCGTCTCGGACGTCATCGCGGCGGTGCCGGAACTCGTCAACGCATAGCGTGGGTAGGACTGAGGACTGAGGACTAAGGACTAAGTAATGGCTCGTTCCTACTTAGTCCTTAGTCCTCAGTCCTTAGTCCTTGCCCCTAGTCTTGAGGATCGATGATTCGCGTCGTGTTGCCGGAGGAGCAAGCGGTATGGGAGGAGCGCGTCACGTTCGCGTGTCTGCCGCTCGCGGATTGCGTGCTCGCGCTCTATCTGCTCGCGAACAGGATCGGTAGTGACAGCGCAACGGGATCGCGGCCCTTCCTCCGACTGTTATTGCGACTGGCTGAGGACGAGGATCGAGATCGCGCAGCGCGGGCATCGTTCGATGTGACATTCCCTATGGGGACGATCGCGTTTGATGCGCTCTGGACGCTGGCGGACGGCAATGATCCCGCCGCATTGATCGCGGCGCTTCGGACACTGCCGGATACAGCGGTCGTCGCCCATGCGCTCGCCTGCGGCGGCAATCTCCGATCAGATGCGCCCCGCAGCCCTGGCGTGCTCCGCTCGCTGATCGACGATCCCGCCTGGGCGATGGAGTATGTGCAGCGATTTCTCTACCCCAGCCCGTCTGATCCATCGCGCATCGTCGATGCCATCACCCACCCGGCGCGGGAGCGGCAGCGGCTCGCGGACTTGCTCGCCGGGCTGTTCGACGATTTCTTCGCGCCGCTCCTCCCAGAACTGTACGCGGCCGGGCGAGCCGCCGAAGCGCGGATGCGCGCCGTCTTCCGTGACGATCCGGCGGGCTTCGTCGCGGCGCACCTGCCGGACGCGGGATGGCAGGCGCGCGGTATGCCCCGCCTTCTCTGCTGGCCATCGGTCTTCCTCGGAGCCGGCTGGGCGACTTTTCCGTTCGACTATCCACCGGATGCCACGAGCGATATGCAGGTCTATCCCGTCGCATACGGCACGGATGTCCTGCCGCCACTTGCCGATACAGCAGGCGCATCGGGTACAATTGTGCCGGAGATCGCGCCGCCGGAGACCTATCAGGATGTCTACCGCCTGCTCGCGGACCCGGCGCGCTGGACGCTCATCCATCTGCTCGTCGCCGCGCCGCGTTACGGGCAGGAATTGGCGGAACTACTCGGCCTCAGCATCGCGACGGTTTCGCACCATCTCAACGGCCTGAAGCGGCTCGACCTCGTCGATATCCGGCGCGACGAGCACCGCCTCTACTATCATCTCCGCACCGAACGCCTGCGTGCCCTGCTCGCGGGCGCGGAACAGCAGTTACTCACCTGATCGTCCTTGTGGACAAGGAGGGAAGATGCACGAGACACCGGAGGACACGCAGCGGTTGCAGGCGCTCCTGGATCGGAGCATCGAGCGGGCGGGTCCGTTCCTGCGCAGTTCGTTCGAGATGCCGGAGCACTCGCTCTCGGCGGGGCAGGTGACGCGCTATTTGCAGGGCATCCAGAATGTCGCCTTCGCCACCATGACCGCGAAGGGGGAGCCGCGCGTCGCGCCGATCGGCTCGCTCTTCTTCCGGGGTCGCTTCCATATCCCTACCGTCGCGATGGCGGCGCGGACGCGGATGGTGACGGCCCGCCCGGCAATCAGCCTCACTCATTTCGTCGGCGATGACCTCGCGATCATCGTCCACGGCAGCGCGACGATCATCCCGGTCGATCACCCGGATTTCGCGATGATCGAGGAGATGCAGCGAGCGGCGAGTGGATCAAGTGTGCGTGACTGGGGCGAGGGCGTCTACCTGCGCGTGGAGGCGGAGACGTTCGTCACCTTCGCGCGCTACCCAGAGCAATTCGCCGGCGAGGATTGAAAGCGCACGAACCGGCTTCGTTGACAGGGGTGTCTATGCGGATTTATCCACAGTCCGAGAGCCCGTGGCGGTGCGGGCACTGGAACGGCTCGCCGCTCGAAATCATCATGACCGGGATCGTGCGGCGCGTCCCGCCGGGCGAGGCATACCATTACCACGATTACCACGAGTATTACGTCGTGCTCCATGGTCGGGCGACACTCTGCGTGGAGGGAGAGGATGTGCCGATCGCGGCGGGAATGGTCGTGATGGTGCAGCCGGGCGAGCGGCATCGACTGGCGTGGATCGATCCGGAAACGGGCGTGCAGTGGGTCGTCATCAAGGAACGTTGCGCGCCGGATAGCAAGGTCGTCGTCCCGGAGCCGGGGAGCGGCGATGGGGCGCCGTCCGGTGGTTGAGCGATTCCGGCTGCGTGCTGCCGTGCATCTCTTCCTCATACGGGGCGAAGAAGTCTTGCTCCTGCGGCGGTTCAACACCGGCTACGAGGACGGCAACTACAGCGTCATCGCGGGCCACTTGGACGGGGATGAGGAAGTGACCTCCGCCGCGCTCCGGGAGGCGCGCGAGGAGGCGGGCATCGCCATCGCGCCCGAGGATGTGACGGTGGTCGGCGTGATGCACCGGCGCGCGGCGGACGAGCGGATCGACTTCTTCCTCACCGCCTCACGGTGGGCAGGCGCGATCACCAACAGGGAACCCGACAAGTGCGACGCGCTCGCATGGTTTTCGCTCAATCATCTCCCGGCGAATGTCGTTCCGTATGTGCGACGTGCGCTCGACAACTACTGGCACGGTCGCTGGTTCGATAGCCACGGCTGGCCGGGCGCGCGATGATGGCCTCTCCTGACGCGAATGCGTTGCTCTCGTCGCTCCGGGGCAACCTTCCGCTGACCGGGGATGCCGCGCGCGATGTGCCCACCTTCCTCATCCATCACGGTTTCCCCGAGACGGCGAAGCACGGAGCAGCCGTGGCACGGGAGGCGCGACAACTCGCCCTCCGTGCGGGGGCGGATGCGGTGGCTGCCGAGCGGGCGGGCTGGTTTCACGACGTAAGCGCCGTCTTCCCCAACGCGGAGCGGATCGCGATCGCGCGCACGCTCGGCGTGGCGGTGCTGCCCGAGGAAATCACTTTCCCGATGATCGTTCATCAGAAACTCTCCGCCGTCCTTGCGCGGGACCTCTTCGGGGAGCGGGACGTGGCAGTGCTCAGCGCGGTGGCGTGTCATACGACACTGAAGGCGGACGCGACGACACTCGATACGGTCCTCTTCGTGGCGGACAAAATCGCCTGGGATCAGCCTGGCAGCCCGCCGTATCTCGGTGATTTGCTCGCCGCGCTGTATCGCTCGCTCGATGCCGCCGCGCTCGTCTACCTCCACTATCTCTGGGAGCGCCGTGAGACGCTCGGCGTTATCCACCCCTGCTTCCGGGACGCCTACCGGCAGCGCTCTGTCACGTTGTAGGGGGAAAATGAGGAACCGCCCCTTCCGGGGGCGGTTCCATGTTCGCTCCGTTTTGGCCCGCGCGGTCTACGGGTGCGGATTTGGGACGGGGAGGGGACGCGGCGCCGGTGCAGGTGCCGGTGGGCCACCCTGCCCGCTGATCGGGCCACCCCGTGTCGTCGGGGCGGAGACATCCGCGCTGGTGATGTAATGGTACTGCTGCGCCAGCGTGTTCCCCTGATTACTCGCGTTGACGACACGAACATCCACCAGGCCCTCGGCATGTGCCGGTGTCTTGACGGAAATCTGGGTGCCGCTGAGCACCTGGACATTCGTCGCGGCGAGACCGCCGAAGGTGACCGTGTCCCCGGTAACGAAGTTCGTCCCAGTGATCACGACCGTCGTGCCGCCATTGATGGTCCCCGTGGTGACATCCATCGCACTGACCGTCGGGATCGGCGCGCCGACGGTGAACGGATTGCTCGTCACCGGAGTCAAAGCGCCGCTCGAAGCGACCAGTGTATCCCCCGTACCCGCCTTGCTGACGGAGACGTTCGTGAAGGTTGCCACACCGCTGACGGCATTGACCGTCGTGGCGCCGCCGAGCGTGGCGGAGCTGGGATTCACGCCGAGTGCGAGCGCGACGGGACCGGCGAAGTTAATGCCGAGGTTACCGCTCGCGTCTTCCGCTTGCAGCACCGGCTGCGTCGCGAGTGGCGCGGTCGCCGGGCCGCCGGCAGGCTGCGTCGTGTAGACCAGTTTGGTGCCGATGCCGTAGTGAATCGTGCAGGTGTCGTTGCCGCACCACGGCGTGAAGGTGACATTGCTCGTGACACTACTCCCCGTACCGCCAACATTGTTGGCATTCGTCGGCCCCGTCAGCGATCCCCACCAGTTGTTCGCGAGGTTCGCCGCACTTGTCGTTGTATTGTTGACCCCGACGGTGCCGGTGATCTTATTACCCGTGCCGGTAACGACTGGGACGAAAGTATCGGTCGCGTCCTGATCCTGCAATTGGATATCCGCGACGGTCGTGCCGCTGATTGTATTGTTGGTCAGGGTTCCTTGCGCGTTCGTCGTATCGGCGGCACCTGTCTGGCTATTGCCGGCTCCGAACGATGCGACTTCCACACCGATCCTGCCACCGGTGATCGTGTTCCCCGATAGTGTGGCGCTGCCCTGATAAAGGAAGATACTCTCGAACCGGTTATTGGTGAGTACGTTCCCCGTGATCGTCTTCCCGCTGCCGTCCGAGTCGATGCCGACATCGGTGTCATGGACGGTATTGTTCTGGACGATCGTCCCTGTGCCTGCACCCGTCGTCGAGATGCCGGTTGCATACACTTGGCTGAGGGGATCCGGGCCGCAGGATGCGGCGTTGCACTCGATGTTGCTGACGGTGTTGTGCGTCACCGTCACGATCGCTCCGCCGATGACTTCAAGGCCATTCTGGGCGCTGATCGTCGGCCCAGCGGCCGTGATCGTTGAGTCGGTGAAGCTGCCGCCCGTCCCGGCGCCTGTGTAGACAACCCCGTTCTTATCAAAGTCAGTAACCGCGACCGTCGTGGCGGTGAGATGCCCCACAGACGCGGTACCGCTGTGACGCGGTGTACCCACATGGATGCCTTCGCCGTCCTGGCAGTTCTGGAATGGTTCAGCGCGGATCGAGGAAACATTGCTCGCACTGAGATTGAGGGAAGCGCTCCCAAGGACCGCGATCCCTGTGTCGATACCGCCGCAGCCACCGACCACGGGGCCACTGACCGTGAAGCCGGACATCGTGTTCGAGTTGCTGCCCCGGAATTCGACAATGTTCTTCTTGCCGTCCGCGTCGGCGATGAGCGTCGCGGGCGTCTTCACTGTCGTGCTACCCGAGCCCGAGCCCGTTAGCGTGAGGTCCTTTGTGATGCTGACCTGCTCAGTGAAGGTTCCCGCCGCCGCGTTGACGGTGCCGCCCGCGCTCGAGGCGGTCACTGCCGCTTGGATCGAAGCAAACTGACCGGCAGGCGTCGTGTTCGTGACGGGCGCGAACGAGGTGCCGGTGAAGGAACCGACGCTGCCTCCGATGCCTTTCCACCACGGGACGAAGTTCACGTTGGCACTGACGCTGTTGCCCTGGGTGCCGACATTGAAGGTATTTGCCGGATTTGCCGGGCCGTTGTCCGTGCCCCAGTAGTTGTTCGTCATCGTGATCGGCGTCGTGGTCGTGTTGTTCACGCCTTTTGCGTTGTCGTGGATGCTGTTCGAGTCGCCGCTGATCTTGGCCAGAAAGGTGGCCGTCGGGTCGAGTTGGAGTTGGATACCGGCGACTACAGCGTTCTTGATCTCGTTCTGCGAGAGCGTGCCCTGCGCGTTACCGGTTTCGCCACCGAAGGAGGCGACTTCCACACCGATGTTCCCGCCGGTAATACTGTTGCCGGATACTGTGGCGGTGCCTTCGTCGAGATAGATACCCTCGTAACGATTGCTGGTGAGCGTGTTGCCAGTAATCAGTGAGGGGGTGTTGCTGACCACCTGGGCATTCTTCTGTGGAGTTGTCTTTGTCCCACCGGGATCGATGATGTTCTGCTTGTGCGACGTGTTGCTCGCCCCACTGATCGCATTGCCGTCGGTCGCGGGGACGTAGTGGTCGATACCAACATCATTGTTGGTGATGATATTTCCCTGGATCGTCAGCCCGGCAGCGGGGTTGTAGAGGATGATACCGGTCGCGAACGAGAGGTTCGGATCAGCCGGGACGGGGTCCGCAGTGCAGCCTGCCGCGAGGTTGCACTCATTGCCGCTGATGGTGTTGCCCGTGATCGAGCCAGTCGCGCCGCGGCTGACCTGGATGCCATTGGAGGCGATGAGTGAAGAGGGAGCGCTGATGATGTGGCTCCCGCTCACGGTGAGAGAGGAACCCGCAGCGTCGGCGGTGATGCCATTTTTCTGGTACCCCGTGACGGTCACATTCGTCAGCGTCGCATGACCAACTTCACTGATCGAATTGCGCCCGATCTGGATTCCGACACCCTGCTGACAGCCGCCTGCACCCGCTTGATCGACATTCGCGATATTCGACACGGTCGTGTCGCTGACCGCGACGGTGCCGTTTCCGTAGGCGAAGATGCCATAGAATTGCGGGCCGCAACTGCCGCTGAACGGCCATGGCCCATTCAGTGTCAGTCCGGACATCGTCAGTGTCGCGCTATTACTGACGCCAAGGAGTGCGTATCCTGTCCCCGCGCCGTTCGGCGACGGGACATTCGAGGTCGGCGCGGCGGGAACCTGGATTGTGGTGGCGCCCGCACCATCGCCGGTTAGCGTCAAGTCCTTGGTGATATTTACCTGCTCGGCATACGGGCCACCATGCACAAGGATGGTATCACCGGCAAGCGCAGTATCGACGGTATGTTGAACCGTCTTGAAGGCGCAGTCCGGCGCCGTGTTCGCGGCGACATCCGCGTTGGTCTGGCCATTGCAGCGCATATCGTCACCGAGCGGGCGGACATGGAAGGTCGCCGCCGCCGCGCCCGGCGCGAAGTTGAAAGTCGTATTGGTGTTGCTAATGCCGACGACAAGATTCGCCACATTCACGGTCGCCCCGTTTTGCCATCCGGAGCCTGCCTTGAAGCCAAATTGACCGGGAAACAGTGCCGTCATCACGCCCGCATGCTGGTGAGCGGCGCGAAAGGAAGAAAGTGTGCACGGGCTGCTCTGTGAGCACGCACCATTGATGTTCTTGCTTCCATCGGGGAGGCGAGATGCCCACCACTTGGCGTTCGGGTCTGCTGGGTTCCAGGTCTCCCATGTAGTAGGAGTGACGGTGCCGGTTTGCATATATGGTTCGAAGATCATCCTACCCTGGTAGGGGTGCGTTTGTGCTGTGAGATCATAGTCAAGATCGAACTGTAGCGTCGCATCGAGGGTGGTGTCTGGTCCGTATGTGCTGTAGCCCAATGTCGTGATGTCCGTCAGTAGCGTGCCAGCGAACTGAGGCGTCATGAAGATTTCGCCGGACGAGCCATTCGCGACCGTCAGTTGCACACTCCCGGCCCCGCCCGGAGGCGTCCCTGGCCCATTGACCAGCGCGCCCGAAGATGGCCCGGAGTGGCCGTCGTTATTGAAGGCCCATTTTGCCATGTGCGCACGATCAACAGTGACGCTGCTATCCGCAGATGCTGCACCACCGCCAATCGCCAGCGACATGAGCATAAGCGCGATACCGATACCAACCAGCCGAAACGTCCTCATCCAGACCACCCTCCCCTTACAGAAACCCAACCCGTCCTTTTCGCCTCACATCGCCGTACCCGTGAGTGTACGTACCGTTGAACCTATGAGTAGCTTTTGACGAGAGGAGTACGTTCTGCGTCTATTTCGCAGAACATTAACAGTATAGAGGTAACATGGCGAAATGCGCAAGGGAGTTAAATAAAGAGACAGGGATTGATTTGTATATTCGGATAATAACGTCATTCTGGAATACACAGAGAGAGGAATAGTCCGCACCGAGAAGTAGTTGCTCGAGGCAGACTACCGCCCGCCGCCGATTGACACGATTTCTTCCCCGGCGGCACAATGCGTCCATTGGCCTTGGCGGCCACACGGGATGCGCAGCCTTAGTGTGCTCCCGGTTTGTTGTACATGGGTTGGGGCGGCGCGCCGGATGCTAGCGACGTGTGCCGCCGAAGACCCGCAAGGAGATGTCGGGATGGCCCGAATTCATTTCATTGATGTCACCAATCGGGACGGTGTGCAGACCTCGCGGATCAAACTTTCCAAGTTCCAGAAGACGATGGTCAACTGGTATGTCTCCAAACTGGGCGTCTATCAATCGGAATTCGGCTTTCCATTCAGCGATCACGAATTTCACTATATCCAGGGCAACCTCGCCCTCCAGCGTACAGGGGCCTTCGGCACGATGATTCTGGAAGGCTGGGTGCGCGCGCTGCGTGGCGATGTGGAGAAGGCGATTGCCGTCGGTTGCACGGACCTCAACCTCTCGATGAGCACGTCGGACCTGATGCTGCAACTGAAGTTCCGCGGCAAGCTCGACCGCGCCGCCGTCATCCGCGAGATGGAGGAGGCGGTGGCAGCGGCGAAGGCGGGCGGTATCCGTACCATCGGCGTCAACGCGGAGGACGCGAGCCGCACGGACATCGCGCAGTTGATCGAGTTCGCCCAGGCGGCGAAGGCGGCGGGCGCGGCGCGCTTCCGCTACTGCGACACGCTCGGCTTCGACTCGCCGCGCACGATCTACGACCGCATCACCCGGCTGGCGGAGGCGGTGCGTATCCCGATCGAGCCGCATTGCCACGATGACCTCGGCATGGCGAACGCGAACAGCGTCTTCGCCGCCCAGGCCGCAGTGGACGCCGGGGTGGATGCCTACATCAACGCGACGGTCAATGGCAACGGCGAGCGCGCCGGCCAGGCCGATCTCCTCTCCTGCATCCTCGCCATCAAATACGCGAACGGCTTGCAGGGGTACGAGATCGGCGAGACGCTCGATCTCTCGTGGGCGTGGCGGCTCGGCAACTATGTCGCCCGCAGCTACGGTCTGCCCGTGCCGATCCGGCAGGTCGGCATCGGCGCGAACGCCTTCGCGCACGAGAGCGGCATCCACGCCGACGGCGCGCTGAAGGACCGCCACAACTACGAGCTCTACGACTACGAACTGCTCGGCCGCCCCGAGATGGACGAGGTGCCGACCGGGCGCGTCATCACGACCGGCGAGTACGGCGGCCTCGCCGGATTCAAGTACGTCTACGAGCAACTCGGCGTCACCTTCGCGGACAACGATGAGGCAGCGGACGTGCTGGAACTCGTCCAGGTCGCCAACGGCCACAATCAGAAGCCGCTCCTACCGGACGAACTGCGCTTCATCGCCGCGCACCCGGACGCGGTGCGCACGATCCTCACGACGAGCCCGTGGCGGAGTAGCAG
>JBPCMC010000241.1:0-7638 GCA_051002645.1 Thermomicrobiales bacterium | reverse complement strand
CGTCCGGTCGGTTCGTGCAGGCGGGGATTTGCCATGTGCCGCAGGGTCGCCGCCTCTTCGTCGGCATGACCGTCAAGGAAAACTTGATGATGGGCGCTTTCAGCCGCTCGGACGGCGCGGCGGCGATCAAGCAGGACTACGAGCAGGTACTCACCCTCTTCCCCCACGTTAAGGAGCGGCTGAACCAACTGGCGGGCAAGCTCTCCGGCGGCGAGCAGCAGATGGTCGCCATCGGGCGCGGCCTAATGGCGCGGCCCAAAATCCTAATGATCGATGAACTCTCGCTCGGTCTCTCCCCAATCATGGTGGACACGATTTTCGATGTCATCAAGGCAGTCCAGGCCGAAGGGCGGACGCTGCTGATCGTCGAGCAGGACATCCAGGCCGCACTCGAGCAGGCGAGTCGCGGCTACGTCCTCGACACCGGGCGCATCACGCACAGCGGCGCGACGGCGGACCTGCTCGCGAGCGACACGATTCGGGCCGCGTATCTCGGTATCTAGCACGCACAGTGTACCTTGCATTGGTCTATGTCATTTTGATGCACCTTGCGGCACCCGTGCATCTTGTTACAATCCCCCGTACGGCACGACGGCACGGGCACTTGACGGGTTCGCGGCGAGCGGAGAGACGCTACCGCATCGCATCATCTCCGGAGGCAGCAGCTTTGCACGTCAACGGCTCTCACCAATTCAACGCGAGCAAGCAGGCCGTCTATGACCTGATGATGTCGAAGGACGCCCTCACGCATTGCCTCCCCGGCTGCGAGGGGATGGAGGAGATCGGCCCGGACAAATACCGCGCCACGCTGAAGATTGGACTGGCCGGCATCAAGGGCACCTATGTCTGCACCATCGAGACGACCGATAAGGTGCCGCTCGAATCGTGGACGCTCTCCGTCGAGGGACAGGCGAAGCAAGGGAACGTGAAGGGAATCGGCCACTTTACCATCGCCGACAAAGATGGCGGCGCTGAGGTACAGTATGACGGCGAGGCGGACATTATGGGGCCGCTCGCGGGCGTCGCCCAGCGCATGATGGGCCCGGCCTCCCGCATGATTATCGGCAAGTTCTTCGAGTGCATGTCGGGAGAGTTGGAGCAAGCTACCTGATACGTCTCGCGTCATCGTGTGGTACAAGGCGCGTCGTGACTGTGGAATCGACGTAACGTAGGGAGGAGTATCGACGTGAAAGTCTCCATGACCGTCAACGGCGACCAGTACTCGAACGATGTAGAGCCCCGTTTGCTCCTCGTCCATTACATCCGTGAGGTGCTCGGACTGACTGGCGCGCACATCGGCTGCGAGACGACGCAATGCGGCGCGTGTACCGTGATGGTCAACGGTCAGTCGGTGAAGTCCTGCACGATGCTCGCCGTCCAGGCCGACGGCGCGGAACTCCTCACCATCGAGGGCTTGCAGAAAGACGGCGTCATGCACCCGATCCAGGAAGGCTTCTGGGAGGAGCACGGTCTCCAGTGCGGCTACTGCACGCCCGGCATGATTATATCGACGTTGCAGCTCTTGGAGCGCAACCCGAACCCGAGCGAGGCGGAAATCCGCGAGGGATTGCAGGGCAACCTCTGCCGCTGCACGGGGTACCACAACATCGTCAAGTCCGTGCAGCACGCCGCTGCCCATATGAAGAGTGGCGCAGCAGCGGACTGAGAGAGCCGACCGGGACATTCTGCTCTTCGCTCCACGCGTTCACGCCTGGAGAAAGGAATGACCGATGGTACTCCCGAAACTGGTGGGCGAGCGCATCAAACGGCGCGAAGACCCCCGATTGGTCGCCGGCACGAGCACCTACGTTGACGACATGAAACTGAACGGGATGCTCTATTGTGGCATTGTCCGTTCCGCCTACGGTCATGCGCGGATCAAGAGCATCGACAC
Organism: Thermomicrobiales bacterium; assembly: GCA_051002645.1. GTDB lineage: Bacteria > Chloroflexota > Chloroflexia > Thermomicrobiales > JALYUS01 > JALYUS01. Next base: position 5,744 of record JBPCMC010000241.1, on the reverse strand, counting down.
CGAGGCCGCGCGCCAGCACCCCGGCGTCTTCGCCGTCATCACCGGCGAGGATTTGAAGGCGAGTGGTGTCGGCACACTGCCCGTCGCGCATCGCTTCGGCGAGGGGCTGAAGGTGCCGCCGCGCTACCCGCTGGCGGTCGGTGAGGTTAACTTCGCCGGCGAGGCGGTCGCCGCCGTCGTCGCGACCGACCGGTATGTGGCGCGCGATGCCGTTGATTTGGTCCAGGTTGAATACGAGCCGCTGCCCGTCGTGATCGATGTCGATGCGGCGTACGCGGGCGGGCCGTTCGTCCATGAGGAATTCGGCACGAACGTCGCCTTCGAGTGGGCGATCAACAGCGAGACCGGCACGCCGATGGATGACGCGGAGATCAAAGTCTCGCAGCGCATCGAGCAGCAGCGCCTCGCCCCCGTCCCGATGGAGGGGCGCGCGGTGCTCGCCGACTATGACAAGGGCAAGAAGTCCCTCACCCTCTTTACTTCGACGCAGATCCCGCACCTGCTGCGCACCTTCCTCAGCCTGCTTATCGGGCTGCCGGAGAATCATGTCCGCGTCGTCGCACCGGAGGTCGGCGGCGGCTTCGGGATGAAGTTGAATGTCTACCCCGAGGAAGGCGTCGCCGCCGCGCTCTCGATGAAACTTGGCAGGCCGATCAAGTGGATCGAGTCCCGCGCGGAGAATATGTCCGGCAGCATCCACGGGCGCGGGCAGGTGCAATACGTCGATGTCGGCGCGACGAAGGACGGCAAGATTACCGCCCTGCATGTCCACATCCTCGCCGACCTCGGCGCCTATCACCAACTGCTGACGCCGATTATCCCGACGCTGACCGGGCTGATGCTCACCGGGCCGTACACGATTGCGAACCTCCAATGCACCGTCCACGGCATCTTCACGAACAAGGTGCCGACCGATGCCTACCGCGGCGCCGGTCGCCCCGAGGCGACCTATCTGATCGAGCGCGTCTGCGACCTCGTCGCACATGCCACCGGCGTCGATCCCGTCGAGGTGCGCCGCCGCAACTTCATCGACGCGGACAAGTTCCCGTACACGACCGCCGTCGGTCTCTCCTATGACAGCGGCAACTACCAGGGCGCGCTGGAGAAGGCGCTCGAACACATCAAGTACGACGACTTCCGCGCCGAGCAAGCCGAGGCGCGCAAGAACGGCAAGTATCTCGGCATCGGCTTCAGCACGTATGTTGAAGTCTGCGGCATGGGCCCCTCCGCGGCGATGCCCGCCGGCTTCGGCTGGGAGAGTTGCACGGTCCGCGTCGACCCGACCGGCAAGGTGACGGTGACTACCGGCGCATCACCGCACGGCCAGGGGCAGGAGACTACCTTCGCCCAGATCACAGCGGAAGAACTCGGCGTCGGCGTAGACGACGTACTGATCAATCACGGCGACACGGCGGGCTCGCCGTACGGCGTCGGCACCTTCGGCTCGCGCGGCACGGCGGTCGGCGGTGCGGCGATGATGCTGGCGATTGAGAAGGTGCAGGAGAAGGCGAAACGAATCGCGGCGCACATGCTCGAAGCGTCGGTCGATGACATCACCTTCGAGAATGGCAAGTTCGGCGTCAAGGGCGCGCCGGATCGCTCGAAGTCGCTCGGCGAGATTGCCTGGATTGCCTACACCGCAGACACCATCCCCGCCTCGATAGAGCCGGGGTTAGAGGCGACCTCGTTCTTCGAGCCGCCGAACTTCACCTATCCCTTCGGCACGCACATCGCCTTCGTCGAGGTGGACGCAGAGAGCGGTGAGGTAGCCCTAAAGCGCTATGTGGCGGTGGATGACTGCGGCCGGGTCATCAACCCAATGATCGTGGACGGGCAAGTCCACGGCGGGCTGGCGCAAGGAATCGCGCAGGCGCTCTTTGAGGAGGTCGTCTACGACGATCAGGGGCAACTCGTCACCGGCTCACTGATGGACTACGCGCTGCCGACCGCACGCGGATTGCCGTCGTTCGAGCTCGACCACACGACAACACCGTCACCCGTCAACCCGCTCGGCGTCAAAGGTGTCGGCGAGGCGGGAACGATTGGCAGCACACCGGCGATTGTCAACGCGGTGGTGGATGCGCTCTCGCCCTTCGGCGTGACGCATATCGATATGCCGCTCCGCGGCGAGAAACTGTGGCGGTTGATGCATAACGGGAAGTAGCCAGTAGTCAGTAGCCAGTGGGTCTTCTCCCATTCTGACTACTGACTACTGACTACTGACTACTTGCTACTGGCAACTATTGAGGAGGGAATCATGCTTCCAGGGGAATTCGAGTACCATCGTGCGGGCAGTGTTGACGAGGCGATCAAACTGATCGGGCAGTACGGCGACGACGGCAAATTCATCGCGGGCGGCCACAGCCTGTTGCCGCTGATGAAACTGCGCCTCTCGGAACCGGCGCATCTGATCGACATCAGCGGTATCCCGAACCTCTCCTATGTGAAACGGAGCAATGGCAGCGTCTCCGTCGGCGCGCTGACGACGCATTACCAACTGGAATCGAATGCGGAACTGGCGAAGTCTGTCCAAATCGTGCCGGAGGCGGCGGCGCACATCGGCGACGTGCAGGTCCGCAACCGTGGCACGGTCGGCGGCAGCGTCGCGCATGCGGACCCGGCGTCCGATCTCCCCTCGGTGCTCGTTGCGCTCGATGCCGAGTTCATCGCGAAGGGCCCGAAGGGCGAGCGGACGATCAAGGCGGCGGACTTCTTCCAGGACCTGATGACGACCTCCCTCAGCGAGGACGAACTACTGACCGAAATCCGCTTTCAGGCGCCGCAAGGAAAAGCGGGCAGCGCCTACGAGAAGTTGGCGAACAAGGCGTCGCATTACTCCGTTGTTGGCGCAGCGGCGATTATCATTGTCGGCGGCGACGGCACGGTGCAAGAGTGCCGACTGGCGTTCTCGGGCGTGAGCGCGAAGCCCGTCCGCGCGACTGCGGTGGAGAACGCTTTGAAGGGCAAGCAGCCAACGGCGGAAGCGATTGCCGAGGCGGCCAGCCATGCCGCCGAGGGGATCAGCGACGCGCTCTCCGATATTCATGCCTCCGAGGAGTACCGACTGGCGATGACCAAGGTCTACGCGAAGCGGGCGCTGACGAAGGCGGTCGAGCGGGCGCAACGGGCGTAACCCACGGCCCCGCACACCGGGGGAGTGGTATACTAGGAAGCCCGGCCGTGGGATGGAATGGCCGGGCTTCTCTGTGTGTTGTAGTTTCGTATGGACAGATGGCCCGGTGACGCGCTGTTGCACGCCGGGGAACGGAACAGGAGAGACGGTGGCGACAACGATCGACTCAATCGACGGCATCCAGCATATCTTGCAGGAGCACCGCTACGTCGCGGATCGCTCGCTCGCGACGACGATCTTCCTCGCCTTGCGGCTGCGCAAGCCGATCCTCCTCGAAGGGGAAGCGGGCGTCGGCAAGACGGAGATCGCCAAGGTCCTCGCGGACTTGCTGGGCACCAATCTCATCCGTCTCCAGTGCTACGAGGGCATCGACGTCTCGAACGCGCTCTATGAGTGGAACTATGCGCGGCAGATGCTGGAAATCCGCCTCGTCGAGGCGACGGGCGGCAACCGCGAGGAAACCCTGAAGGACCTCTTCGGGCCCGAATTCCTCATCCGCCGCCCGCTCTTGCAGGCGATTGACCACGGTTTCGATTCCGCGCCCGTCCTGCTGATCGACGAAATCGACCGCGCGGACGACGAGTTCGAGGCGTTCCTGCTCGAACTGCTCAGCGACTTCCAGGTGACGGTGCCGGAGATCGGCACGATCACCACCGACTCGCCGCCTGTGGTGGTCATCACCAGTAACCGGACGCGTGAGATCCATGACGCATTGAAGCGGCGCTGCCTCTACCAGTGGATCGACTATCCCTCCTTCGCCAAAGAATTCCAGATCGTCACGACGAAGGTGCCGGAGGCGCATTCGACGCTGGCACGGCAGATCTGCGGCTTCATCCAGGAACTGCGCACAATCGAGTTGTACAAACTGCCCGGTGTCGCGGAGACGCTCGACTGGGCGCGCGCGCTCGTCCAACTCGGCTCCGAGACGCTTGACGATGCGACGGTCGAGGCAACCCTCGGCTGCTTCCTCAAGTATCAGGAAGATATCGACGCGATCCGCGGCCCGCGCGCGCATTCGTTGCTCGCCACGGCGAACGCGGGCGTGGTGGGAAGCGACGGGGCTGATGGCCGCTGAGCAGTCACCGGCGGGGCTGACCGAGGAGGCGGGGCCCGTCCTGCTCGTGCAGGTGGTCCGCTTCACGCGCCTCCTACGCTACATGGGCATGAAGGTCTCGCCGGGCCATATGCTCGACTTCCTCAGCGCGCTCGAATTCGTCGGCTGGGAGCGGCGCGACGATGTCAAAGCGGCGGGACGGACGACCCTCATCAGCCGCCACGAGGACCTTCCACTTTACGACGAGGCGTTCGACGCCTTCTGGCGCGCGGTGGACCACTCCGAGGGGCATGAGGGACTCGTGATGGCGGACGACGAGTTGCAGCAGCAGCAACCGCGCCGCCGCCTGATGGACGCCCAGCACCGCGACGAGGAGGCGAAGGAGCGCGAGGGCGAGGACCGCCGCTCGAACAAGGGGCGCGACCCGAGCCGTAAGGAAGTGACGAGCGCGACCGAGAGCGAGCAATCGCAGTCGGAGATGGATGTCGTCCGCACCTATAGCTCGTCGGAGTTGCTGCAAGCCAAGGACTTCGAGACCTTCACCGCCGATGAACTCGCCGAGGCGCGGCGCGTCATGCAGTTGATGCGTCTCCAGATCGGGCAACGCAAATCCCGGCGCCTCAAACCGGCGCGCAATGGCAATCGGATCGACATGCGTCGCCTCATTCGCAGCAACATGCGCTACGGCGGCGAACTGATGGAACTGACCTTCCGCGAGACGAAGATGAAGAAGCGGCCGCTCGTGCTGATCTGCGACATCAGCGGCTCGATGGAGCGGTACACGCGACTCCTGCTCCAATTCGTCCACACGCTGGAGAACAGTCTCGACAAGGTCGAGGCTTTCGTCTTCGGCACGCGGCTGACGCGCGTCACGCGGCTCCTGCGCCGCAAGGATATTGACGACGCACTGGATGACGTGTCGAAGGTCGTGCAGGACTGGGGCGGCGGCACGCGCATCGGCGAATCGCTCCACGCCTTCAACTATGAATGGTCGCGCCGGGTGCTCAATCAGGGCGCGATCGTCATTGTCATTTCCGATGGATGGGATCGCGGCGAGCCGGAGCTGCTGCGCGACGCGATGTCGCACTTGCAGCGCAATTGCTTCCGCCTGATCTGGCTCAACCCGCTCCTCGGCACGACCGGGTATCAGCCGCTGACGCGGGGGATGCAGGCCGCGTTGCCGTACTGCGACGACTTCCTGCCCGCGAACAACCTCGCCAGCCTACAGGCGCTCGCCAAACTGCTCGTCGAGGTGCAGGGGCGGCGGCCCAGTCGCAGCCAGGGGCGGGACACAATGGCGAAGGCGGCCGTCGCCGCCCGCTAGGAGGGTCTGTATCATGTCTACACTGAATGATGTGCAGCCGCAGGTCGATGCGTGGCTCGCGCAGGGCGAACTGGTCGCGCTCGCCACGGTTGTTAAGGTCTGGGGCTCGGCCCCGCGACAGCGCGGCGCGAAGATGGCAATCTCCGCCTCGGGCGGCATCGCCGGATCGGTGAGCGGCGGCTGCGTCGAGGCGGCGGTCGTCGATGTGGCGCAGGAAGTCTTGCGCACCGGGC
>JBPCMC010000240.1:0-15906 GCA_051002645.1 Thermomicrobiales bacterium | reverse complement strand
CTTTCCTTCCTCCTCGTGTGGGGTGGGTTGCTTTTTTTCTCCTCCCCCCCCCCCCCCCCCCCCCCCCCCCCCCCCCCCCCCCCCCCCCCCCCCACCGACGCAATTACGTTGCGTGCCGTCAGGGTGTCGTCACCTCGCTCAGTTATCCCTTGATCGCGCCGGAGAGGACACCCTTCGTGAAGAAGCGCTGCAGGAAGGGGTAGGCGATCAGGATCGGCACTGTCGCCACCACGATCACGGCCATCTGAATTGTCTGCGGCGGTGGCGGCGCCTGGGTCGGGTCGAGGGAGACCGCGTTCGCCAAGGCGCTCCCCTGCAAGACATATTGCCGCAACACCAACTGGACCGGCCATTTGTGCGCGTCGTTGAGGTAGAGGGTCGCCGCGAAGAAATCGTTCCAGTGCGCGACGCCGTAGAAGAGCGCGACGACCGCCAGTACCGGCTTGCTGAGCGGCAGGATGACGCGGGTGAGGACGCTCAAGTTGCTCGCGCCGTCCAATCGCGCGCTCTCCAGTAGCTCCGGCGGGAGATTGATGAAGAACTGCCGCACGATGAGCAGATTGAACGCGCTGATCATGCCCGGCAGGATCAGCGCGCCGTAGCTGTCGATCAAGCCCAACTGCCTGACGAGCAGGTAGTTGGGGATGATCCCCGCCGAGAAGAGCAGCGTGAAGAGGACGAGCACGAGCACGAAGCGGCTGCCCGGCACGCCCGGCCTGCTGAGGCCGTACGCCAGCGTCACCGTCATGAACATGTTGACCGCCGTGCCGACGAGCGTCACGCCGGTGCTGACCCACAGCGCGTGTGTGACGATGCCGCCCTTCAGGATGGCGCGGTACGCGCCGAGCGTCGGATGCGCGGGCCAGAGGATGAGCCCGCCCCCGACGACGTCCTGATAACTGGAAAAACTGACGGCGATCACGTAGACGAAGGGGAAGAGCATGATGAACGCGAGCGCCACGAGGACGAGCGCCTTGAACCCGCGCGCGAGCGGGCTTGGTCGCTCCATCCAGGGCGGAGAAGGCGACGGCGCGCGCTCCCGCGCGGCTGGTCGGCTGAGCGATCCGCCCGCAGCCATCAGAACAGTCCCCCCTCGCCGAGCGCCTTCGCCGCACGGTTCGCGGCGAAAACGAGCCCGGCGCCGACGACGCCCTTGACGAGGCCAACCGCAGCGGTGAAGCCCCAGTCGCCCCCCTGGATGCCCTTGTAGTAGACCAACGTGTCCAGCACCTCGCCCGCGCGCGACCCGACGGCGTCGCGCTGCAGGAAGATTTGCTCGAAGTCCGTGCTCAATACCTGCCCGAGGCGCACGATGAGCACGAGGACGATGATGCCACGGATACCCGGCAGCGTGACGTGCCAGAGCCGCCGCCGGCCGTTCGCCCCGTCCATCGCGGCGGCCTCGTACAACTCCGGGTCGATGCGCGTCAGCGCGGCGAGGAAGATAATCGTCCCCCAGCCGATGTTCTTCCAGTTCTGCTGGAGGATGACGAGGGGCTTGAAGAAGCTCGGGTTGGTCATGATGTTGATCGTGGCGTGGTCGTGGTTGCGCAGGAACTGATTGAAGAAGGCCGCCCCGCCGAAAATCTGCTGCCAGAGGGCGATGATGATTACCCAGCCGATGAAGTGCGGCAGATAGACGATCGTCTGCACGAGCCGCCTGGTACGCTCGCTCACCATGCTATTGAGGAGCAGGGCGAGGGCGATTGGCGCGGGGAACGAGAAGAGCAGCGAGAGCAGACTGATTTCCAGCGTATTGACGAGCGCGATGTGGAAGTCCGGGTCCGTGAAGAGCCGCCGGAAGTTGTCGAGGCCGACCCACGGGCTGTGGAAGCCGAGATAGGGCGAGTAATCCTGGAAGGCGATGATGTTGCCCAGATACGGCAGATAACGGAAGACGACGAAATAGAGCAGGCCGGGCAGGATGAAAACGTACATCCACCGCTCGCGCCAGACGCGCTGCCCGAGTGTCAGGCGGCGCGCACCGGCGCGGCCAGGCGTGCCAGTCGTCGCGGTATGTAGCGGTTGCGCGCTCGTCATACCCGTCCTCTCGCAGTACCAATAGAAACGGATGCGTCCTCTGGCATCTGGCATCCGGCACCCTCGGGCGCAGCGCCGGTAGTGTAGCCCGCCGCGAGCGCGCTGAGAATGGACGGCGCGGTAGCGCGATGCCGCGCCGACGCGGAACTCTGCATAATCAGTAATACCCTCATCTTACTATAGACTTGACACATAGAATATACTTCAATGTAGAATATTGCGATTCGCTCTCAGGCTGCCACAGCAAGCCGGGAAGCGTGGTCCTATTCGTGGGGGGAAAAGAGGGTTGGTTTTCGCGACAGCGTTTTTTCGCCATGTTTTGTTGCATCGACCGGGGTATCTGCTCACACACCGATTGCTTCTCGCCAGTCTGCTCGCCTCGCTCGTCATGGCGAGCCAGCCGGTCGACGCTGCGGCGGCGCAATCGGGCGCCGACCCGCGCTTACAGCAGGCGGTGACCTGGGTGACGCAGCAGGTGGGCGGGCCGAAGGATTGGATCGATGGCGGGGTGACGCTCTGCGACATGTTCGTCGAGAACGCGTACGGCGTCACGGCCCAGTATCCGACCGCGTACGATATGTACCTCGCCCTCGGCAAACCGGCCGATCCGGCGCAGCACGCGCTCGCCAGCCTGCAGAGCGCCCCGGCGGGTGTGATCGTTTTCTTCGACCGCAACGCCGGGAACTTCCAGGACGGGCATGTCGGCGTCTTCGTCGGCAATGACCAGTTCGTCGGGGTGGTGACGGGCGGCGGCGTGAAGCAACACAGCGTCCAATGGTGGAACGACCATGTCTCGCACTTCCTCGGCTGGGCCTATCCGCGCGCCGATTGGCCCGGATACAGCAAGGGCAAGCCGGCCAGTCATTCCGCGTCTGCCGCGACGCCGGCCCCGCCGCCCCTCCCCTCCCCGCAAGCCGTCGAGGCCGCGTCGCGCGCCTTCCAGACACAGTGGCAGGCCGGCGAGAAGACGATGCGCAATCTCTGGGGGCCTTCAATGAGCGCTGCGAAGAACGAGTCCTACGCCGACGCGCCCGGCGGCTACCGGATCGTGCAATACTACGATAAAGGGCGGATGGAACTGACCGACCCGAAGAGTGGCACGGTGACGAACGGGCTGCTCGCCACCGAATTGATCACCGGCAAGGTGCAGACGGGCAATGACGCCTTCCAGTCGCGCGCTCCCGCCACCATCCCGATCGCCGGCGATCCCGATTCGCCCGGCCCGACCTACGCCACGCTGAACGGGAAAGCCTCGACGCTGCTGATGCCTGCCGCCGCAAAAACGGGCACGACGGTGGGCGCGAGCATTTCCGCTACCGGCGACGTTTCCGAGGCGGCGCCGACGGACAAAAGCGATGTGCGGCTCACCGCGAAGACCGATACGACGCTCTCCGCCTACGACAGCACGACGAAGCACAACATGCCCGCCGCTTTCGCCGCCTATCGGTCGAAGGCGGGCCTCGGCGTGATCGGCTACGCGAAGAGCGAGCCGTTCGTCACGACCGTCAAGGTGGCGGGCGTGCAGCGGCAGGTGGTCGTGCAGGTCTTCGAGCGCCGGGTGCTGACCTACACCGCGAGCAACCCGGACGCCTTCAAGGTGGAGATGGGCAATATCGGCCAGCACTACGAACACTGGCGATACGGCGCAGCGCCACCCGTCGCTTAGCGCGGCTCCATCATCACCTCGTCCACGTAGCACCAGAGCCAGTCCTCGCCCGGCTGGAACGACTGCATGATCGGGTGGCCCGTCTCATGAAAGTGCTTGGTCGCGTGCGTGTTCCTGGATGAATCGCAGCAGCCGACATGCCCGCAGATACGGCAGATGCGCAGGTGGACCCACATATCACCCGTCTTCAGGCACTCCTCACAACCATTCGCGCTCGGCGTGACCTCCTGGATTTGATTGAGGTGGGTGCAGGAAACAGTCATGGATTTGCTCCATTCATGCGTCGATGGCGTTTAGGTTGCCGCCGAATCGTAGCGGAGGTTGCGGAAGACTGCGGATGCCTCGGGCTGCGCGCTCTCCGAGAGGACGTTTGCCACGAGCGCGAAGCCGGAGAACTTGGCGAGCTCGGCCGGTACCGGCAATTGCGTGACCTCTCGCCCGTTCACCGTGCAGCTGAGTTTGCCTGCCTGCACGGTGATGCGGAGCAGGTTGAATGCGTCCGGCGCGGTGTTGGTGGCCGGGGCGGGCGCCCAATCGAATTTCACCTTGTTCCCGACGCCGTCGGGGAATTGCTGGGTCAGACGGACAAATCCATCGGCGCGGAGGAGGAAGGTCAGGAATTGCTGCTTGTCGGACTCGGGAATGGCGTTGAAGAGGAAGAGAATGCCGCCGCTCGCCCCACGCGGATCGCCGAGTAACCGCATCTCCACCTCGGCGGTGAATTCCGGCGTCAGCGTGCCACTTTTCGGCACCCAGTCTCCCCAGGACATATGCCCTTTCTGGTCGGACGTTTTCAGGACGCGCACCGTGTAGGTGCCGTTCGCCAGCGTGCGCATCGAATCGGAGACATTGATGGTGTTCCACTGATTCGCGTCGGTCATGTCGGCCGCGACCGCCTTGGGCGAGAAGGTCGGCAGCGGTGGGGCGGTCGCGGTGGGGGCGGGGGTGGGGGATGGTCGCGGGGTCGTCGCGACGGTCGGCGGAATTGCCGGTGCAGTCGGGATGATCGCGGCGACGGATGTTGGAGGGATGGGCGTTGCCGAAGGGGTGTCGCTCCCGCTGCGATGCTCGTAGAGGTAATACCCTCCGCCCCCTGCCGCACCGGCGACTACGAGGCCGCCCAATCCGAACAGCACGGCGCGGCGGTGGGTGCGTTTCGGTGGCGCCGAGGCCACGGTGAGCGGAGCGGGCTGTGGCTGCCAATACTGGACGGGCTCCGGCGGCGGGGCGGCCGCAGCGATATTCTCGATGGCGATGACGACATCTCGCATCGAGGCGTAGCGGTTCGCCGGGTGGTCCGCCGTCAATCGCTCGATGATGGGCGCGATGGCCGGCCACTGACCCAGCCACGCCCGCGCATCCTGCGCGTTCATCCGCTTATACGGCGTCCCGGTCAGCATTTCGAAGAGCACGAGCCCGAGACTATATTGATCCGACGCGGCCGGGACGTATTCGCTCGTCCCCTGCTGCTCGGGGCTCGTATAGAGCGAGGCAATCGGGGTGTCCACATCGGTGACGGTCTCCGAGGCGAGGTCGTCGATCTGCGCGTTGCCGAAGTCGCCGACTTTCGCCCGCCCATCGGTCATCAGGTAGACATGGGCAGGGGCGATGTCCCGATGGACGAGGCCGACGCTCTGCGCCGCTTCCAGGCCACGGGCGGTGTCTGCGGCGATGCGCAAGGCGTCGGGGACCGGTAGCGGCCCGTAGGCGAGACGGTCAGCGACGGAGCCGCCGGGCACGTATTCGAGGAGCAGATAGGGGAGATGTCGCTCGTCGTGCAGGAGGTCGTAGACCTGGACGAGATGCGGGTGGTTGCCGACGCGGGCGCCGGCCTCGATCTCGCGGTTGAATCGCTTCTCGATGCCGTGCATCGCCGCCGGGTCGCCGAGATAGCGCGGATCGAGTGTCTCTACCGCGATGGGCCGGTTGAGTTGCGGATCGAACGCCCGGTAGCGCACGCCGAGGCCGCTCTGCGCGATGACCTGATCGATCTGATAGCGGCCGAGCAGGGGCGCGGGCTGCGGGTTCCCGTACTGATCGACTGCCATCGTTCTCCTCCCACCACTCGGTTGATGCGGAACCCGCCTGGATGATTCTCTCGCGGCGATGCGGCGGATATTGCATCGAGAGCGAGAAAGATGTAGCGTTAATATGTCGATACAATCCATTACACACTAGTGCCCCTCCGTATCAGTGTCAACTTCCTGTCTTGCGACGGGAAACATCACACCATCGAGCAACGAACACCGTCGGGGCTGGATTCTCGGCAGGACAGAACCACCGGGGATGCTGCGGCGTCATATCGAATGAATACCTGGCGGCACGGTGGGCGGGCCTCTCCGATGACGCCGGAACAACGCTCGCGAATAAAGCGGCACGGTGCGGCCCCGAGCCGGTAGGGATGTGGGGACGGAGGGACGCAGATGGGTACGATGGAAATCACGCTTTTCGGCACGCTGGGCGTCCAGAGCGCCGGCAATCCGCACATCCAGTTCCCGAGCGGGAAGGTGAAGCATCTCTTCGCCTACCTCCTGCTCAACCGCCATACCATCCATCCGCGCGAGCGTCTCGCGGGGCTCTTCTGGGGTGACGAGGATGACCACCGGGCACGCCACTGCCTGAACACGGCCCTCTGGCGGCTGAACCGCATCCTCTCCCAGCCGGAACTCAGGACGGCGGGGTACCTGCGCGTCGATGCGCAGAATATCGGCTTCAATACGGCGAGCGACTTCTGGCTCGATGTGGACGAGTTCGAAGTGCGCTGCACGCTCGCGGAGCAGCTCGGCCCCGATGCCCCCGACGATCAGGCGGCGCTCTATCGCCAGGCCGTGGCCTGCTACTCGGCGGACCTGCTGATCGACTGCTATGAGGATTGGTGCCTGATCGAGCGCGAGCGCTTCCGCTGCATGTACCTCCGGGCGCTCAGCCGCCTGCTCGCCCACCACACCGCCGCCCGCGACTACGACGCGGCCATCGATTGCGCCCGGCGCATCCTCGCGTGCGACCATTTGCGCGAGGAGATCCATCGCGATCTCATGCATCTCTATCTCGTCACCGACCAGCCCGCCGATGCGCTCCGGCAATACCGCACCTGCGAGGGGCTCTTGCGTCGCGAACTCGCGGTCGAGCCGATGCCCGAGACCCGAGCGCTCCTCGCGCGGATCATCGCCGCCACCGCCCGGCCCGCACGTCGCGGTCGCGATGAAGCGAGCATGACGTTCGCCGGACTGGGAGCGGATGCGACGATGATCGAGAAACTGACCGCCGCCGCCGCGCATCTCCGGGGGGCGGCCGGGACGTTCGATCGCAGTCGTATCCAGGTCCAGGAAGCGACCGCGCTGATCGAGCAGGTCGTCAACCATCTGGGCGAACGCCCCGCGCCGCCCGATGCCGCCGATGCCGTCTGGCCTGCGGCGGCGGATCAACTCCACCACGTTGCCATGATGCTGGATGATGTCGTGCGGGCGTTCGCGCATCTTCCCGATCCGGCCACCCCGCTCGCCGCTGTCGGCGTGCCGTGATTCGTGTGACGCGCCCGTGTTCCCTCCCTGCTTCACTGCGCCCATGCGATAGATCGCTCGTCGCGATTGCCTATGCGTCGTGATGTGGCGCGGCAGGTGGAGGAAGACGCCCGAGGGAATATGGTAATGGCGATCAATGAGCAGAGCCATGCGTTCGTCGTCAAGATTTGGCATGAACGGCGCGACATCGCCGGGGCCGAGCCGGTCTGGCGCGGCTCGGTGGATGACGTCGAGGGCGGGCCACGCATCTACTTCGACTCGCTCGGCGTGTTGTGCAGTTACCTCACGCAGCGTGCCGGTCTCGCGGCTGATATGGTGGGGCTCGACGAGGACCTGCATGTACCCCGGCCACACTGAGATGGCCCAACGCCCCGCCGGGTGGCGGCGGATGGGCGGGTTCGTCGGAGACGGGCGGGTAGATGAATAGCGCGCTGGCAATCGCCTCCATGACCTCCGTGCTCAAGAGTCTCTTGGACAACCGGCTGATCCAGTCGGGCGTGACGGCGAGCGTCGGCGAAGTGACGGTGACGGCGCTCCCGCCCGACCGCATCACGACGGGCAGCGATGAGCGGAGCCAGATCAACCTCTTCCTCTACCGCGTGACGCCGCATACGACCTGGCGCGGCGCCCGCATTGGCATCGGTGAGGAGCATCAAGAAACCGCCGCCCCATCGCTCGCATTCGATCTCCATTATCTCATAACCGCATATGGCGAGCGCGACTTCCAGGCGGAAATTCTGCTAGGGTACGCGATGCAGTTGCTCATGGAGACGCCGGTGCTGACCAGCGAGACGATCCAGAACGCCCTTGCGACCAGTGCAGCGGGGGTGATGGAGAGCGCGTTCTCCGCATTCACGTTCGATGACCAGGAGACAGAGATCACCCTCTCACCGGAATTCCTCACGACAGAGGAAGCGTCGAAGCTTTGGTCTGCATTGCAGGCGAAATACCGGCTCTCGGCGGCATATCAGGTCTCCGCTGTGATCGTCGCGGCAGAGCGATGATCGCGATGGAGACTCTGGCCACCGCCAGTTGGGTCGATGCGAACCAGCGCTACCTTTCTGCGGTGATCGCCGGGCTCCGCGCGGCGTTGGAGCGCCACGCCTCCGTAACGAATGGGCAACACGACGATGATCCGCCGATCCCCACACAAGTGGGAGAGATAGCGGCGGCAACTGCGGCGCTGTCTGCTCCTCCCGCGCTCGAGGTGCTCCGCACCGCATTCCGTTTGTCGCCGTTCGAACGGGGGGTGCTGCTGCTCTGCGCGGCTGTGGAACTCGATGCCACGATTCTCTCGCTCTGCGCTTCGTTGCAGGGAGACCCCCAGAAGGCCTATCCGACGCTCAGCCTCGCGCTGGCTATATTGCCCAATCCTCATTGGAGCGCACTCGCTCCCAACGCACCGTTGCGCCGATGGAGACTGATCGAGATGAGCAGTGGCCCTACCCTGACCCTCAGCCCGCTGCGTATCGACGAACGGGTGTTGCACTATTTGACTGGGGTTCGTTACCTGGATGCACGGCTCGCCAGTATGATTGATCCAATTGCGGCGCCTGAGACGCTTGTCCCGTCGCACCGGATGATCGCGGAGCGGATCGGGATGACATGGCAGCGCACCCTCGCCGAGCCGCCGGTTCCGGTGGTGCAACTCACCGGGCCGGACGCCATGAGCAAGCGCGCGATTGCGTCCGCCGCCTGCAACGCGGTTGGCTTGCAGATGCAGACACTGTCCGCCGCCGTGCTGCCGACGGCGCCCGGCGAACTCGACGAATTGATCCGGTTGTGGGAGCGCGAGGCAGTCCTCAGTGCCAGCGCGCTCTATCTCAATTGCGACGAACTCGACGTGTCTGAGGTGCAGCGGATGAGCGCTATTGCTCGGCTCACCGACCGACTGGGTAGTCCCCTCGTCCTTTCCAGTCGGGACGGTCAGCGTAACCGGCAGCGCCCCGCGATCGCGTTCGATGTGCAGCAGCCGGGGATGGATGAGCAGGGAGACGCCTGGAATATGGCCCTCGGTGATGCGGCGTCGCGCCTGAACGGTTTTGCCGACACACTCGTCTCACAGTTCAACCTGAGCGCGACGGAGATCCGTGCCGCCAGTGCGGAAGTGCGCGCGGCATTGCCGGAGGAGGCGGACACCGCTCGGATCGAAATGATGCTGTGGGATGCCTGTCGTACCCAATCCCGCGCTCGTTTAGACGATCTTGCCCAGCGCGTTACGTCGCCGACGACCTGGATCGACCTCGTGCTGCCCGAAGCGCAGCGTCAAATTCTTAAGGAAATTGCCGTCCACGTCCGCCACCGTGCGAAGGTCTACCAGCAGTGGGGATTTGCGGGCCGAGGATCGCGCGGACTCGGGATCAGCGCGCTTTTCGTCGGCGCCAGTGGCACAGGGAAGACAATGGCGGCGGAGGTGCTCGCCAACGAATTGCGTCTGGACCTCTATCGCATCGACCTCTCATCGGTCGTCAGCAAGTACATCGGCGAGACGGAAAAGAATCTCCGCCGGGTCTTTGACGCGGCGGAAGCGGGCGGGGCGATCCTCCTCTTCGATGAGGCGGATGCCCTTTTCGGCAAGCGCAGCGAAGTCAAGGATAGTCACGATCGGTACGCGAACATCGAAGTCGGCTATCTCCTGCAACGGATGGAAGCATACCGAGGGCTTGCTATCCTGACCTCGAATCTCAAGAGCGCGCTCGATACGGCCTTTTATCGGCGCATTCGTTTCGTCGTGCCGTTCCCGTTCCCAGATGCCGTGCAACGTACGGAAATCTGGCGGCGCATCTTCCCACCGGAAATGCCGACACACGAGCTTGACCTTACGGCGCTCGGGCGTTTGAACGTCGCCGGTGGTAATATCCGTAACATCGCACTGAATGCAGCGTTCCTCGCCGCTGATGCAGGTGAGCCGGTGCGGATGAGCCATTTGCTCCGAGCGGCCCGTGCTGAGTATGCCAAACTCGAGAAACCGCTGACGGTCGGCGAAACGGCCAACTGGGTCTAGGTACAAACCGACCGCACACCGTTGGGGTGGCGGTCGAGGAACTCGTT
Source organism: Thermomicrobiales bacterium (assembly GCA_051002645.1). Taxonomy (GTDB): domain Bacteria; phylum Chloroflexota; class Chloroflexia; order Thermomicrobiales; family JALYUS01; genus JALYUS01. The sequence continues at coordinate 5,628 of JBPCMC010000240.1, read as the reverse complement.
GAAAGGATGGGTGGCAGCTATGGATCGCATGATGGGCCAGCGAAGGCGAGTCGATACACCCGCTCTGTCGTTGTCATCGCTCGACCTCGCTGCCGCACTGGCTGCCGAGTCACGTCCGGCTACCGGCGCCGTCCAGCGCGACTGGCAAATCCAGGATCGGCAACGCGGCGGCGCGAGCGACGTTCCTTCCCCTCAACCTCTCCATCGTGATTTCGGCGAGATCGCCGTGTGGGACGCGGGTCACGCCGACCACGATCGCCCACCATTGGCCGCTCCGGTGGCACAGCGCGAGAATGCGCAGCATACGAATGAGGGGAATACGTTGGAGACGGGCGGAGCAGTGGTCGGCCCGGAGGGCGGGGCGCTCGACCCCGCACTGGCCGACCGCATCACCTCGAAAAGCAATAGTGGTGCGTCGCTCGATCAGGAGACGCGTGGGGCGATGGAGGGCGCGTTCGGCACCAGTTTCGCTGAAGTGCATGTCCATGCGGATAGCGAGGCGCACGACTTCAATCGCAGCCTGAGCGCGCGCGCCTTCACCACGGGAAGTGACATCTTCTTCCAGGACGGTGCATACCAGCCGAATTCTCCCGATGGGCAACAACTGCTCGCCCATGAACTGACGCACGTCGTCCAGCAGCGCGCAATGAGCGTGAACGAGCCACTGACGGTCGGTGCGACGGACAGCGGCTACGAACGCGAGGCCGACGCGACGAGCGCCGCTGTTGCGAACGCGATTGATAGCGACCACGGGCTCGCGGGAATGACCACGCCGGGTGGCGGACCCGGCGTGGCGCGGATGATCCAGCGCGCACCGACCGGGCTGATTCAGCGCGACGAGCCGAAGCCCGGCGACGCCAAGGAGGGCGATAAGAAAGAAGGCGATCATAAAGAGGGTCCCAAGGGGGCGATCGCGATTGGGACGAAGTTTGCTACCGGATATGAGCATGAATTCGAGGCTACGCCACCCGTCCAACTCGGCCCCGTGCAGTTCACCGGACTGAAATTGGCGATTGCAACCCTTGATGCGACCGTATCGGCCGTCCCCGGTGGTCATGGTGAAGCGGAGAACAAGGCAACGGGAGGCGTTGAATACGATGTCGCCAAGGGCGTCGCGCTTAAAGTGGAAACCGAACAAGAATTTCACAAGCGGATGGAAGGCACCTGGATGGAGTTTACGCCGAAACTGAAGGAAGGCGGCAAGCTCTCGAAGGAAGGTGGCGAGGTCGGCATCGAGGTGGATGCCGAAACCGAGCATGGGTTGACCGGCCTGAAATTCACGATCCTCGAAGGAAAATTCGAGGAAGGGCACGTCCATTTTGCGACGCTCTCGCTCGTTCGGGAACTGAAATACAAACCGAGCCCGATCGAGCTGAAGAACGGGACGAAGGTCGAGTTGGAAGCGGCGAAAGTCACCGCCGAGTTGAAGTTCAACCCGAACTCGGCAATGATACGGAAATATGTGCTCGAAAGTGCCGAGGCAATTGGCGTGGAGGGGTTGATTGCCGGGGGACTCATCCTCGGTGGCGCGGTGGCGATCATCTGGTTCTTCGCCGAACTTGGCCGCGGTGAGGAAATCGCCGCGCGCGGTGACGAGGCGGCGAAAAAAGCCAATGCCCTTAAAGGTTCCTTCGTCAATGTGATGAAGGGCGACCCGCCGGACGGTAGCCCCGAAGGCGCTGAAGGCGCCAAGGCTGCCGAACAGCAACTGAACACGGCGCCGATTCCTCGCCCGCTCGCGAGCGAGTACTGGCAGAAGCACCAAATCGAACTTTGGAATAAGGCCGATAAAGAGGTTGGTGCGCCGGCATACGATGCGGCAGTCGAGGCCTATAAGAAGGAGCACTGGTTCGAGATGATGATCGGTGAAACGCAGAACCTGCATGTGCTCCAGAGGGTTTTGTCGGCAGCGCTGAACTACAACCCATAAGCCTGATAGTCGGATATACCTCCGTTTCCCTGTGGTAGTGGTGGCGGGCTGAAGCCCGTCACCACCATGACTCCTCTGCCGTGACTGAGAATCGGAAGAGGAATGTGCCAGGGCGAAAGGACACATGGGGCGATGCTACAGACGGTACATGACGTCCTGCGACGCCTCCTTTACGAGCAGGGGCGCATATCGCCGCGCGATGTAGACATCGCCTTTGAAGCCCCGACGCGGACGTGGATCGAGCGGCTGACGCGCCCCTCGCTCAACCTCTATCTCTTTGGCATCCAGGAGAACGTCGATCTCCGGCAGACGAGTTTTCAGTCGACACGAATCGATGGGCACGCCCAGCGCCGACTTCCGCCGCGCCGCATTGACGTACGCTATATGGTCAGCGCCCACACGACGGACGCCGACGACGAGTATCGCTTGCTGTGGCGCGCGCTCGTTACACTGATGAAGTTCCCGGAGATTCCGGTCGAGATGCTGCCTGACGAGGTTCAGCAATGCGGTGCGCCGCTGACGATTCGTGTTGCCCAGCCGGATGACAGCGCCCGGATACCTGACTTGTGGAGCGTCCTGGGTGCGGACCCCCACCCCGCGTTTTGCTCCGTCGTCACTGCGCCGGCTGATCTGGAGACGACGTTCACGTCGCCGCTGGTACTCACACGTACCGTGCGTTTCGGGCAGGGGCAGGCTGTACTCGCGGAGCGCCTCGATATTCACATCGGCGGCACCGTCCGCGATCACGACGGAATGCCGGTGGGCGGTGTAACCGTCGCGGTCGCGGGAAGTGCGATGGGCGTAGTGACGAACGATGAAGGGATGTTCGTCCTGCGCAACGTGCCCGCCGGTCGCGTGCGACTGCGAGCAACCCACCCGGACGGGCGGGAAGAACAAAACACGATCGTCGTGCCATCCGAGACCTATGATATCGTTTTCCCCGCATGACCTCCCGATGGTGATTCTTGTGATGCCGTTGTGTGAGGCATCTGGTCCACTCTGTTGCAGAGATTCGCGATGATGCGGTTCGGTCCGCTGTCCGCGTGGCGGATGGCGGGGTATGGCCGGGCGCAATGGATGCGCGGTGCGTGATCGGCTCAGCCGAGAGGAGTGCGGTATGCCCGAGTATTTGTCTCCCGGTGTCTATATCCAGGAAGTGGATAGTGGCCCACGCCCAATTGAAGGGGTCGGCACGGCCTGCGCCGCGTTCGTCGGCTTCGCGCCGGCCGGCCCGGCGAACTATCCGTCGCTCGTCACAAACTGGTCGCAGTACGTCGATACCTTCGGCAGCGTCGAGGAGGGCGGGAAACGGAACCCGCACCTACCGGGCGCCTTCATGTCGCACGCGGTCTACGGCTATTTCCTCAATGGCGGCGGCCGCTGCTACGTGACGCGCGTCGTCCCCGAATCCGCGAATGGCAGGAAGGATGGCACGATCGCCATCGAGCCGTTGCACCTGCCGAGCCAGTCCTCGAAGGCGATACCCTCACTGACCGTGAGCGCGAAGGGCGCGCCGGTGCAGGATATCGAGGTCGATGTCCTGCCGCCGACGGCTGATCCCCCGGTCGATGGCACCTTCACCCTGCGCGTGCGGATGGGAACGGCGGAGCCCGAGATTTACGAGAACGTTAGCCTCGGCAAGCGGGGCGGGAAGTACGTCGTCGACACCGTCAATCAGACGAGCCAGCGCGTCACGCTCGTCGAGGAGCAGGGCACGGGCACGATCGTTGAGCGGATGCCCGAACTGGGCACGCATGTGCTCAAGGTACAGCAGACCTCGATCGTGCCGACCGTGCAACCCGCCAGCTTCACCGGCGATGTGTCAGACCGCAGCGGGATGGAGGGGCTGGAAATCTTCGAGGACGTGACGATGGTCTGCTGCCCGGACTTGATGGGCGCATACCAGGCGGGCGCGATCGACCGGGACGGTGTCAAAGCCGTGCAACTGGCGATGATCGCGCACTGCGAGCGGATGGGCGACCGGATGGCCATCCTCGATCCGTTGCCGGATCTCTCGCCGCAAGCGGTCAAGCCCTGGCGCGAGCGCGAGACGAATTACGACTCCAAGTACGCCGTGCTCTACTACCCCTGGATCAAGGTCGCCGGGCCGGACGGCCACCCGATGGCCGTGCCGCCGTCCGGTCACATGGCCGGCATCTGGGCACGCAACGACGCGACGCGCGGCGTCCATAAGGCCCCCGCCAACGAAGTCGTTACCGGCGCGCTCGAAGCGGCGACGCCGATCACCAAGGGCGAGCAGGACACGCTCAATCCGATTGGTGTCAACTGCATCCGTTCCTTCACCGGCCGCGGCCTGCGCGTCTGGGGGGCGCGCACCCTGAGCAGCGACCCCGCCTGGCGGTACGTCAATGTCCGGCGGCTCTTCAACTATGTCGAGAAGTCGATCGAGGCCGGCACCCAGTGGGTCGTCTTCGAGCCGAACGACGCCGATCTCTGGGCGCGGGTGCGGCGCGATGTCGGCGCTTTCCTCACCGGCGCGTGGCGCGACGGGATGCTCTTCGGCCTCACCCCCGGCGAGGCGTTCTTCGTCAAGTGCGACGAAGAATTGAACCCGCCCGATGTGCGCGACCGGGGCCAATTAGTGATCGACGTTGGCCTGGCGCCAGTCAAGCCCGCCGAGTTCGTCATCTTCCGCTTCCGGCAGTTCTCGGGCGGCGGCGCGTAAGGAGCGGCGCGCGGCCGCTGATCGAAAGAGGAGAGTACGATGGCAGATACGAACAAAGACCCGATTGTTTCAGCATGGTTCGGGCTGGAGTTCCAGGGCCAGGTCACCGGCGCGTTCCGCGAATGCACGGGCCTCGGCAGCGAGAACGAGGTCGTCGAGTACAAGGCGAGCGGCCCGAAGGGTGAGCAGGTAATCAAGAAGGTCCCCGGTCGCCTGAAATGGAACAATATCAGTCTGAAGCGGGGCATCACCATCGACTCGATGGACATGTGGAAGTGGCGCAAGCTCGTCGAGGAAGGCAAGATGACCGACGCGCGCAAGAACGGCTCGGTAACGATGTTCAACCAAAAGGGCGACCCCGTCGCGAAGTGGAATTTCATCAATGCCTGGCCGAGCAAATTGAGTGGCCCCGGCGCGAACGCGGCGAACAACGAGGCGGCGATCGAGGAATTGGAGATCACGCACGAGGGATACGAGCGCGTGCAATAGCGCTGCGTATGACGATGAACGACTGAAAGGGATAATCGGTGGCGCAGGTTTGCAACCTGCGAACGGCGACAGGTTGCAAACCTGTCCTACCGATGACTCCTTTAGTCATAGGGGTTCGTCAAAAACGCGCGGATGCGACCGCCATCGTGCAGAGGGGAGTGAGTGGTGGCGACTGCGACGATGTTGCAGACAGAATTTGCGTTCATGCTCCCCTATGGCTACGTTGATGAGCGCGGCAATCGCCATCAGCACGGCATGATGCGAAGCGCCACCGCGCTGGACGAGGTTGAGCCCCTGCGGGATCCGCGCGTGCAGGCCAATCAAGCCTACCTCAGCATCCTCCTTCTCAGCCGGGTCGTCCGGCAGTTGGGGGATATCAGCCCGGTCGGCGCGGCGGTGATCGAGGGGCTTTTCGCCGCCGATTTCTCGTATCTCCAGGACCTCTACGTTCGCATTAACGATCACGGCACGAGTCTCATCGAGACGCAGTGCCCCGCGTGCGGCGCGCGATTCGCGCTGGATC
>JBPCMC010000239.1:0-4604 GCA_051002645.1 Thermomicrobiales bacterium | reverse complement strand
ACGAAGGGGCGCAGCAGCAGTATCATCGCGGGCGGTAGGGTATGCATCGGTACCTCCTCTTGGTCGAGTGGTATCGAGCATACCCCGCCGCTTCATCTCATGCCAAATGGGGAAAGTCGAGCTTAGAAAATGATTGCAAAACCGCCAAGACGCCAAGAGCGCCAAGAGAATGCGGAGAAGAGAGAATAGATGATTCTCTTCTTTCTTCTTCCCTCTTGGCGTCCTTGGCGTCTTGGCGGTTCCATTCCGGGTGGATTTTGCACTTGGCTCAGATTGAGGCGAGGATGAGCGACCAACCGTTGTATGCTGTTTATGCCGTCCGCTACGCGACGCGGGAGGGGAGGCGGGCCGAGAACTTTTACGGCGGCGACCCGCACGACGGCCCAATGCCGATGGACTATTTCGTCTGGGCGGCGGTCTCCGATGTGCATACCGTCGTCGTGGACGCCGGGTTCACTGCGGCGGTCGCGACGCGGCGGCAGCGCACCTATCTGCGCACGCCGATGGAGGGGTTGCGCCTGATCGGTATCGACTGCGCGACCGTGCAGCAGGTCATCCTCACCCATCTCCACTATGACCACGTCGGCAATCTCGACGCATTTCCGCAGGCGACCTTCTCTGTGCAGGAGGCGGAAATGGCCTTCTGGACGGGTCGCCACGCGGGGCGCGGACACTTCCGCACATTGGTCGAGCCCGAGGATGTGCTCTTTCTCGTGCGCGAGAATTTCGCCCGCCGTGTCCGCTTCGTGCGCGACACGGCGGAAATCGTGCCGGGGATCACCGTACACGCCGTCGGCGGGCACGCGGCGGGGCTCCAGGTGGTGCGCGTACCAACGGCACGCGGCGCCATCGTGCTCGCGTCGGACGCGACGCACTTCTCCGCAAATATCGACGAGGATCGCCCGTTCAGCATCGTCCACACGCTGCCCGCGATGTACGATGCCTTCGATACGGCGCGGGCGCTCGCGGACTCGCCGGAGCATATCGTGCCGGGGCATGACCCGCTCGTGATGGCGCGCTATCCGGCGGCCGGTCCGGGCCTGGAGGGAATCGCCGTCCGCATCGCCTGAGCGACGGCGCGAAGGAGGAGATAACGATGGCAGAACGCGTCCGGTTGGCGATTGTCGGCTGCGGCGGCATGGGGCGGCGGCATCTGACGGGGCTGACCGAGTTGTCGCGCACGGAATACCGGAACATCGACCTCGTCGCGGTCTGCGACCTCAACCGGCAGAACGCCGAAGACCTCGCGGAGGAGGCATTGGAGCACCTCGGCACCCGCCCGCAGGTCTTCACGGACGCCGCGCAGATGGTCAAGGAAGTCGAACTGGACGGCGCGGACTGCCCGACCGACACCGGATCGCACCACAACGCCGCCGCGATGCTGCTCGATCTCGGCCTGCACACGATGTGCGAGAAGCCGCTCGCCATCACCATTCGGGGCTGCAACAAGATCATCGCCGCCGCCGATCGCGCCGGGAAAATCCTCTCCGTGGCGGAGAACTTCCGGCGCGATCCGATCAACCGGCTCGTCAAGTCTCTCATCGACGATGGCGCGATTGGCGACCCGCAGTTCATCATGGAGAGCGACATCGGCGGGCGTGACAACATGATTATCACGCCGTGGCGGCACCAGAAGATGACGGGCACCATCCCGCTCGACGCGGGCGTCCACAACGCCGACATCCTCCAGTATTACTTCGGCGATGCCGCCAGCGCCTTCGGGCAGGTGCGGCTCTACGAAAAGACGCGCGTCAAGCGGAACACCGCCGGGCCGGGCGGCTTCTATCAGAAATGGGCGGATACCTTCCCCGATACCTTCGAGGCGACGGGCGAGGATGCGATCTTCGGCCTGATTAACTTCGAGAACGGCGCGCTCGGCCAGTGGGTCAACCACCACGCAGGCCACGGCCTGCCGCACCACAGCCGCGCCGTCTATGGCACGAAGGGCTCGATCATCCCGCCCGGCGACCGCAACGGCCAGCCGATCCGGCTGATCCTTGACGACGGCACAGACATTCGGGACGAACGCATCCTCGACTACGCACCCAGTTACCGCCTCAGCCCCGTCGCGGCGCGGCTCTTCGGCGGCGAGCGCGTCTGGACATACAGATACGACTTCCCGGTCACGGACCGCAAAATCCTCGCGCTGGAATACCACGAGTTCGCGGAGTGCATCCGCACCGGCACGAAGCCGGAGGTGGACGGCGCGGTGGCCCGGCGCGATGTCGCGCTCGTCTACGCGCTCTTCGAATCGCAGTATGCGGGGCGGCCTGTGACAATCACGGAAGTCGAATCGAGCGCCGTGGACGCCTATCAGCGCGAGATCGACGAAAAACTTGGCCTCATCCCGAGTCCCGCGCAGGCATAGATTGGTAGCGCAGGCTTTCCAGCCTGCCGAACCTGACTGCGGCAGGCTGAAGCCCGCCGCCACCGGGAAGGAAGCGTCCCATGACGATGATGCTCTCATTCAGCACCTGGGGCATGCAGAAGACGCCGATCGATGTCGCGGTGAAGCACTGCGCCGCGCTGGGCTTCGATGGCCTCGAACTGACGGTCATCCCCCGCTGGCCGACCGATGCCGCGACGATGGATGCCGCCGAGCGCACGCGCATCCGCAAACTCTACGACGACCACCAGATCGCCCTCTGCGGACTCTCCGGCAACACACCGCTGCTGAAGGGCGAGCAGGGCGACCGCACTGGCAATGTCGAGACCTTCGCGACGTATCTGGACCTCGCGGCGGAGTTGCAGCACCCCGGCGAGCGCCTCTCGGTTAGCACGACCTCGGCGGGCGAGCCGGGCAGTTGGGAGGCGGTCAAGCACGAGTTGGTGGACCTCTACGGGCAGGTGGCCGCCCACGCAGAGCGCGCTGGGGTGATCGTCGGCGCGGAGCCGCATGTCAGCAACGCCTTGTGTACCCCGGAGCAGGCGATCTGGCTCGTCCAGCAGATCAATTCACCCGCCTTCGGCATCCACTTCGATATCAGCCACTTCAACGTGCAGGGCATGGATATGGAGGCGGCTGTCACGCAGTTGGTGCCATATACCGTCCACACCCACGTCAAGGACGAACGGGGCATCGCGCCGAACCACGAATTCCTCATCCCCGGCGAGGGCGACATGGACTATGTCGGCTATCTGAAGGCGATGGACCGCGCCGGCTGGCACGACCATATCACTGTCGAAATCAGCCTGATGGTGCAGTCCCGCCCGGACTTCGACGCGCTCGCCGCCGCCACGCAGTCGTACCAGGTGCTCGCGCAGGCATTCCGCGACGCGGGCATCGACCGTCCGACCGGCCGGGCATAGCGGCTGCTCGTCGCGCGCCAGATGCGCCGCTCCGGGATGCGCTCAATACGCGTCGGCGCGAATGTACTTCGCGGCGCGATGCCGCGAGAAAGGTGAACCATCGTGGCGAACAGGACGATTCGGATGGTGTCGTACAACTGGGATTACCTCCAGCCCCTCGCATGCGGTGATGTGCAGCCGGAGGGGATCGACCTAATCATGGAGCGCGGCGATTCCCTGACCCGGATCTCCTCCGACCCGTCGGTGGACGCCACCGAAGCCTCGCTCAGCCTCTATCTCATCCGCCTCTCACGCGGGGAGCGGGACCTCGTCGGCCTGCCGATCTTCATGATGCGCGCTTTCCGGCATCGCTGCTTCCTCGTCCGGCGCGATAGCCCCTTGCAGGATTTCCCGGACCTCGTCGGCAAGCGGATCGGCACCGACGGGTGGGCGAATACGGGAAATACGTGGAGCCGCGCGGCGATGCGCGAGCGCGGCGTGGACATCGCCAGCATCGAGTGGGTCGTCGGGCCACCGGAAAAGGCGACGCCGATGATGGGGAACGCGAGCGTGGTGACCTATCCCCCCTATGTCAGTGCCGCCCCGGCGGGCAAAACGCTGGTCGGGATGCTGCTGGCGGATGAGCTGGACGCGCTGATGATCCCCTTTCCCCCGCGTGACTTCTTCACCAGGGAAAGCCCGATCGTCCATCTCTTCCGCGATTACCGTACCGTTGAAAAAGCATATTGCCAACGTGTGGGGTACTGCCCCGGCCACCATGTCGCAGTGATACGGCGGTCAGTCTTCGAGAGCGACCCGACGATCGCGCCGCGCCTCGTCGCCGCCTTCGAGGAATCGAAGCGGCGGTGGCGGGAAGATCGCCGCAAGCTCGCGGATACCACGCCATGGGTGCTGATGGAGTTGGAGGAGACGGCGATGCTCCTCGGCGAGGACTGGCAGCCATTCGGGATCGAGCCGAACCGGACGATGCTCGCGACCTTCTGCGCGGAGCAGTTGGCGCAAGGGCTCGTCACCCAGCCGCTCTCGCCCGATACCGCCTTCGCGGACTACGAGGCGGTTGCGCGCGGGTAGCGCGCATGCGCGGTTGGGAGGAGCGTGCGAGTGACGGCGACGAAGACACGAGAAGTACGAAGCGTTCGGCGCGCGATTGCGACGCTCTGCGTCGTCATTTTCCTCGCGGACGTCGTCTTCGGCATCGTCGCGCCGACCTTCTCACTCTTCGCGAAGAACCTCGGCGTCACCGTCGCGCTGATCGGCACGATCAACACGATCGGCAGCTTCACGCAACTGCTGAT
>JBPCMC010000238.1:0-5313 GCA_051002645.1 Thermomicrobiales bacterium | reverse complement strand
CTCCCGGAGCTGGTCGGGTCGCCACCAACGTGGGGTTGGATGGTGTGTTGTCTCTTCTTCTGGGGGTTGGACGCCCGACCCCCCCCCACTACCAGATTTCTTCGATGAACTGCATTTGCCCAGTATTCCTTCGACATGCGACGATTATTCGCGACGAGAAGTAGTCGTTCGGAATAGTCATGCCCCGCTTGCGTTGCTCGGTATATCGGTGTTGCGCTACTTTCGGGAGTTCGTGTATACTGACGGATGCGGGGCGTGGCGCCATCAGTCATGTGCAGGTCGTACATGATGCGGCTGCGGTACGAGGGGTTTCGCACGGGGTCGTGACGATCCGGTGATGAGAGAAACACACGGGAAGGTATATGGAGCAAAACACGGCAGTGATTTCTGAGACCGGGATGGGCGCGATCCCGAACGGCCGAAACCTGATGGAGCAACTGCTCGCGGAGCCTGATACGGATGTGCGAACGCTCAAGTACGGCGACGTACTCGAGGGTATCGTCATGCAGTTGGACCGCGACGAAGTGCTCGTAGACATCGGGTCGAAGTCCGAGGGGATCATTCCGAATAAGGAACTCTCCAGTCTCGGCGATGCGGAGCGGAAGGCGCTGTCGTCCGGTGATACCGTGCTCGTGTTCGTCGTCCAGCCGGAGAACGCGGACGGTCACGCGGTGCTCTCGATCGACCGTGCGCGGCAGGAAAAGTCCTGGCGCATCCTCCAGCAAAAGTACGAGGCCAACGAAGTCATCGAGGCGATTGTCAAAAACTACAACAAGGGCGGACTGCTCGTCGATCTGGATGGCGTGCGCGGCTTCGTGCCCGCCTCGCAGGTCACGGAAATCCGTGGCGGCGATGAGGCATCCAAGCAGGGCGATATGGCGCGCCTGATCGGTATGACGATCCCCCTCAAAGTGATCGAGATCAACCGCCACCGCAACCGCCTGATCCTCTCCGAGCGGCAGGCGATCCAGGAGCGGCGCGACGCGATGAAGGAGCGGCTGATCGGCACGCTCAAGGAGGGCGAAGTCCGCAAGGGCCGCGTCTCCAGCATCTGCGACTTCGGCGCCTTCGTGGACATTGGCGGCGCGGACGGACTCGTCCACCTCTCCGAGCTCTCGTGGAGCCGCGTGCGGCACCCGAGCGAAGTATTGAAGATCGGCGAAGAGGTCGAGGTCTATGTGCTCGGCATCAACGAGGACGAGCGCAAGATCGCCCTCTCGCTGAAGCGGACGCAGGCCGAGCCGTGGACGCGCGTGGCCGCCCAGTACGAGGTCGGCCAGTTGGTCGAGGGCACGATCACGCAACTCGCCAACTTCGGCGCCTTCGCGCGCATTCAGGATGGCATCGAGGGGCTGATTCACGTCTCCGAACTCTCCGATGATCGCGTGGCGCACCCGCGCAACGTCGTCAAGGAAGGCGACGAGATGATCCTGCGCATCATCCGCATCGACCCGCAGCGGCGGCGGATGGGCCTCAGCCTGCGGCGTGCGCTCGAATTCACCGAGCAGGATGCGATCGACGGCTACGTGCAGGACAACATGGGTCATCCGGTGAAGCCGGAGAACCTGGAAGCGCAGAATGAGCGCAACCTCGAGATGCAGGCAGCCGAAGCGCAGGCGGCCCTCTATGATGACGACGATCAAGGCGACGACAGGGCGGAGAATGACCGCGCCCAGGAAAGTCGCGCTAATGACGGCCCGCTGACGGCGACGATCGGCGAGCAGATGCAGGCGAGCGAGGAAGCGACGCCGGAGACTGAGGCGGAGTCGGATGACGAGACGCCGGTCGCGGCGACGGCGACGACTGCCGAGGAGACCATTGAGGAGACCGAGGTGGTTGCGGAGCCGACGCCCGCAGCGGAAAGCAACGATGACGCACCGCTGACGGCGACCATCGCGGAGGAGCTTGAGGCCGGTGAAGAGCCGACCGCATCGCCCGATCCCGAGGCGGTCGCCGAGCAGGAGTCACACGTCGAGGCCAAGGCGGCATCCGGTGATGTCGCGGTGCTCGCACACGGCGAGGTGACGATGGACCCGGCCAACGAGGCGGGCGACGCAGTATCGAGCGCCGGGAGCGAGACGGCAACGGAAGAGTCCCCGGCGGAAGAGGCTCCGACGGAGAGCAGCGTCAAGACGAAGGCGAAGGCATAGGCTGGCACGACTCATCCGTTATGGTATAGTGTACGTAGTATTGAGTGAGAGGCGGTTCGAGCGCCGGGCGCGGCAGGCGATTTGAGCAGTTTCACATCTCTCGTCTGACAAGACGACCGCTCCTTACCACTCATGTGTGCCTCCACGGACGCGAGTGACTGACGACGAAATTGACTGTACAGCCCCCGCGATTCGCGGGGGCTGTGTGGTATAGTTTTTGCAGTATTGGGGATCGACGCAGCGATCTGCGGAGCCGTCGCAACCCGGATGAGGGAGTCGCCAGATGGCAGACAAGTTTGAGAAGTTCACCGAGCGCGCGCGCAAGGTTTTCTCTTTGGCACAGGAAGAGGCCCAGCGGTTCAACCACAACTACATCGGTACCGAGCACCTTCTGCTCGGCCTCGTGCGCGAGGGGGACGGCATCGCCGCCCGCGTCCTCGCCAACCTCGGCGTCCAGCTACCCAAGGTGCGTTCCGCCGTCGAGTTCATCATCGGTCGTGGTGACGGGATCGTCGTCGGCGACCCCGGCCTGACACCGCGCGCGAAGAAGGTGATCGAGCTGGCAATGGACGAGGCGCGCCGCCTGAACAACCACTACATCGGCACGGAGCATCTGCTCCTCGGGCTGGTGCGAGAAGGTGAAGGGATCGCGGCGGGGGTGCTGGAGTCGCTGGGGGTGAGCCTGGAGAAGGTGCGCCAGCAGGTGATGCAGGTCGTCTCCCAGTCCTCCTCGTATCAGCAATCGAAGCAGCAGACGAAGACGCCGTATATGGATGCCCTCGGCTTCGATCTCACCGAAGCGGCGCGCAACGGTAAGCTGGACCCGGTGATCGGTCGCGAGAGCGAGATCGAGCGGGTGATGCAGATTCTCTCCCGCCGCACGAAGAACAATCCGGCGCTGATCGGCGAGCCGGGCGTCGGCAAGACGGCGATCGTCGAGGGGCTCGCGCAGCGGATCATCTCGGGCGATGTCCCGGAGCCGTTGCAGAATAAGCGACTCATCTCGCTCGACATCGGCGCGCTCGTCGCGGGGACGAAGTATCGTGGCGAGTTCGAGGAGCGGTTGAAGAAGATCGTCGCCGAGGTCAAGGAGACATCCAGCATCCTCTTCATCGACGAGTTGCACACCCTCGTCGGTGCCGGCGCGGCGGAGGGAGCGGTGGACGCCGCGAATATTCTCAAGCCGGCGCTCTCGCGCGGGGAACTGCAAACGATTGGCGCGACGACGCTCGACGAGTACCGCAAATATATCGAGCGGGACGCGGCATTGGAGCGGCGCTTCCAGCCCGTGATGGTCGATGAGCCGAGTGTCGAGGAGACGATTGATATCCTCAAGGGTATCCGGCCTCGCTATGAAGAGCATCATCAGTTGAAAATTTCCGATGAGGCATTGAAGGCGGCCGCCAATCTCGCGGCGCGCTACGTGCCGGACCGCTTCTTGCCGGACAAAGCGATTGACCTGATCGACGAGGCGGGCTCGCGCGTGCGCATGCATCGCTCCGTCGCCCCGCCGAACCTGAAGCAGGCGCAAAGTATGCTCGCCTCCTTGCAGCGCGAGAAGGAATCCGCCAAGAGTGCGGACGACTTCGATGTGGCGAAGGAATTGCAGGACCGCGAGGAGCGCCTGCGCGACCGCATCCACGAGATGGAGCGGGAGTGGCAGGAAGAGAAGCAGACCGATGAGCCGTATGTGACGGAAGAGGACATCGCGCAGGTTGTCTCGATGTGGACGGGTATCCCGCTGATGCGCATCGCCGGCGAGGAATCCGAGCGGCTGCTGCAGATGGAATCCGCCCTGCACAACCGGATCATCGGGCAGCAGGACGCGATTGAGGCGGTCTCCCGCGCCGTCCGCCGCGCGCGCGCCGGCCTGAAGGATCCGAAGCGGCCGATTGGCTCCTTCATCTTCCTCGGCCCGACCGGGATCGGCAAGACCGAGACGGCGAAGGCGCTCGCCGAGTTCATGTTCGGCAGCGAGGACGCGCTGATTAAGATCGATATGTCGGAGTTCATGGAGCGACACGCCGTCTCCCGGCTCGTCGGCGCGCCTCCCGGCTACGTCGGCTACGAGGAGGGCGGCCAGTTGACCGAGGCCGTGCGCCGCAAGTCATACTCCGTTGTGCTGTTGGACGAAATCGAGAAGGCGCACCCGGAGGCGTTCAACATCCTCCTGCAAATCCTCGAAGACGGGAACCTGGCGGACGCCAAGGGGCGGAAGGTCGATTTCCGCAACACGATCATCATCATGACCTCGAATGTCGGCTCCGAGCAGTTGAAGCGCGACAGCGGTCTCGGCTTTGCTATCACCGGCGACGAGGCAAAGCAGCAGGCGCGGCAGTACTACGACATGCGCACGAAGGTGATGGACGAACTGAAGCGGACCTTCCGCCCCGAGTTCATCAACCGCATCGACGCCATCGTCGTCTTCCACGCGCTGAATAACACGCACATTCGCCAGATCACAGACTTGCTCCTGAAGCGGATTCGCGTCCAACTCGCGGAGCAGGACATCGACCTCACCGTCACCGATGAGGCGATGGATCTCCTCGCCAAGCGCGGCTACGATCCGCAATTCGGCGCGCGTCCGCTCCGCCGGATCATCACAAACCTGATCGAGGACCCGCTCGCGGAGGGGTTGCTCGACGCGCGATTCGTGCCCGGCAAGCGCATCCGCGTCGATGTGGAGGATGATCTCCTTCGCCTCAGTCAGGAAGATCGCGAACCGGTGGAAGAAGCCGAACTGGCCATCGCGGGCGCCGAATCCTGAGCGCGGTACGCACATGAACCGAGGGGCGCTGACGGTATGGTCAGCGCCCTTTCTTTCCCGTACGTAGCGAACAAATGTGCGACCATCAGGTATACTCTCTGGTAATCGATAGCGGCGGACTTTCGTCCAATACGGTTCAGTCCGATTGGGCGGTTGCCGCAGTGCGTAGGGGCGGTGCTTGAACCGCCCTCCCCGGCCTCTCGGAGTCCGTTGCCGTCCTTCGCGGTTACGGCGCTGCAACGGAGGGCGGTGCTTGAACCGCCCCTACGAATGGTGGCATTCCCGTATCTGAACGGCATTGGGCTTCAGCCTACGCTACCACATGAGAGGGCTACCGGGCCGTGCGGGTGTCCGGCGAGGGGGAGGCGAAGCGTGTCCAAGCGCGCAGATCGGTAT